>JASLYQ010000022.1 GCA_030739735.1 Alphaproteobacteria bacterium
GGCCCGCCTCGAGGCGCAACGAATCGCGCGCGCCGAGCCCAGCCGGACCAACCTCCGACAACGCCAGTAGACGCTCCGCCAGAGCCCGGGCGCGGTTGCCGGGAACCGAGATCTCGAAGCCGTCCTCGCCGGTATAGCCCGAGCGGCAGATGAGGCAGGATATGCCGTCAATGGCGAGCCGCGCATTGCCCATGAACCCGAGCTCGGCAGCGGCTGGACAAAGCCGCGCCAACGCCATCACCGCCTGCGGGCCCTGCAGCGCCAGCAACCCAAGTCCTTCGGCGGGCTCGAGGCTGGCGCGATCGCTCAAGCGCTCGCTGATATGGGCGTAGTCCTGGGCCGCGTTGGCCGCGTTGACAATAAGCAGCAGCCGCTCGCCTTCAGGCGGGCGAACAATCATGAGGTCGTCGATAATACCGCCGTTCTCAGCCAGCAGCAGGGAATAGCGCATACGCCCGGGCGCTAGCCCGCGGATATCGCTCGGCACCAGAGTCTCCAGCAGCCTGGCCACGTCCCCGTCCGCCGCCAGCCAAGCCTGGCCCATATGGGAGACATCGAATAGACCGGCCGCCTCGCGCACGTGGGCATGCTCGGCGAGAATGCCATCGCCATATTTCACCGGCATGTCCCAGCCGGCGAAGCCAACCATACGCGCACCAAGCGCCTGATGCAGACCGTACAATGGGGTACGCCGTAATTCCGTCTGGGGAGCTAGATCGCTATTGCGCACCGGCGCCTCCGAGCCAGGGGGTGCCACGGCGTGCCGTGACCCATGCCCCCTCTGTCTCGAAACCTGAGAGCTTCACCCGCTCGAGGCTTACACCTTCGGTGAGGCTGTGGCGCGTGGTGCACCGATGCCTACTTTCCAGAGGTCGTGCGGCCCTTGCGGTCCGTTTGCCTGAGAGATTCCGGGGCGGTTGCTCCTTCGGCGCCGGCTCGCAGCCGATCTCTCCCGCAAGGGATGTGCGAAGTGTACGACCTTCACAACCAACGTCAAGCGTAGCTCAGTTTTGATTGCGGCGCTGGAACTCCAATTGGCCACGGTCGAGCAGGAAGCTCACCACCACCTCATATTGCCAGGGTGCGACAGCGGCGCCAGCGGGAAAGACCAGGCGGATCTCTTCGGGCTCGGACAGCGTGAACAGCTGTCCCGGCACCCGTGCGGCCACCGCGACATCGAAGCGAATGCGCTCGACAACCCGACGGTCAGGGCCAATCAGAGCAACGAAATAGGGCACTTGATCGCCTTTGGCCAGGGCCGCGGGACCACGCTCGACGCCAACCACCAGGTCGAGATCGAGCACCATGCGGCTGGCCGGATCATCGTCGTCGTCATACTCGCACGTGACTTCAAGCGACAGGAAGCTGGCCTCTATCTCCAAACCGTTGAGATCAACGACGCCGTCGCGGAAGCGAGCGTAGCGCTCACCCTCGGCCAGCACGCGCACCTGCGGGCAGGGCAGTTGCACTGATTCGCCGCTGAAGATGGCCATGGGGTCGCACGCTACAAGCAGCGGCAGAAGCAGGAGCAAAAATACTAAGCATCTGGGCATGGTCAGACTGCCTCGTGGCTACCATCGCATTCCGGCACCATTCCCGTATATTTGCAACCGCATAGCCACATGGTCTCATCCTTGGTCGCCTTCCAAACAATCGGCCTGATATCAGTTCCCTTATGCGTGCTACCGCAAAACGGCTGCTCGGCGCCCCGGCCACAGGCACACCAGGCATAGGACTTGCCCATTTTCACCTTAACCTTGTTGGGACCCCGTTGCGCAATGCGCGGCTTGGTCATGAATCATTTTTCTTAGGCGAGTTCGGCCCGAGTATCGCACAGGGCCGGCGGCAGACAAGCACAGACACCTCCCCAGACCGGGCTTTTTGGCGTACAAGGCGGGCGTGGCTGTCTACACCGACATAGCCGACGCGGAGCTACGCGCCTTCCTCGCTGATTACGATATCGGCGAGCTAGTTTCTGTCATTGGCATTGCCGAAGGCGTCGAGAACTCGAACTACCTGCTCATCACCGATCGAGACCGCCACATCCTGACGCTCTACGAGAAGCGCGTGGCGCGCGACGACCTGCCTTTCTTCCTCGGCCTAATGCACCATCTTTCGACCCGCGGCATCGCCTGCCCAACACCGCTAGCGACACGTGATGGCACCACGCTGCGCGAGCTGGTCGGGCGGCCGGCCGTGATCGTAAGCTTCCTCGACGGGGTCTGGCCACGGCGCATCTGGCCCGAGCATTGCCAATCGTTGGGCCAAGCGCTGGCCCGCTTCCACATGGCCGGGCAGGATTATGACGGCCAGCGCGCCAACGACCTCTCCATTGTCGGCTTCCGGCCGTTGTTCGAGCACTCGCGGGCTCGCGCCAGTGAGGTGAGCCCGGGGTTAGCCGACGAGATCGACGGCGAGATCACGGCGCTCGAAGCGGACTGGCCCAGCGATCTGCCACAAGGGGTCATCCATGCCGACCTTTTCCCCGACAATGTCTTCTTCGCGGACGGCGCAGTCAGCGGCCTGATCGACTTCTATTTTTCCTGCAACGATTTCTTCGCGTACGATATCGCCATCTGCCTCAATGCCTGGTGCTTCGAGGTCGACGGTGATTTTAACGTAACCAAGGCACGACATCTGCTGCGGGCCTACCGCAGCCTGCGTCCCTTTTTGCCGGCCGAGCTAACGGCATTGCCGTTGCTTTGCCGCGGCGCAGCCATGCGCTTTTTGCTCACCCGCCTACACGACTGGCTGCACATATCGGAGAACGCTTTGGTCTCGCCCAAGGACCCCATGGAATTCTTGCGCATCCTCCGCTTCCACCGCAGCGTTGCCGGCAGCGGCGAATACGGACTCGACTGAGATGGCGGACGACGAGGTCGTCAAGATCTATACGGACGGCGCCTGTTCGGGCAATCCGGGTCCCGGCGGCTGGGGTGTCGTGCTGCGCTATGGCGAGGCGGAGAAGGAGCTTTACGGCGGCGAGCCCGCGACCACCAACAACCGCATGGAGATGACCGCCGCAATCGAGGCGTTAGGCGCGCTAACGCGGCCCATGCAGGTGCACCTACACACGGATTCGACCTATCTGCGCAACGGCATCACCGAATGGGTCACCACTTGGAAAGCCAATGGCTGGCGCACAAAAGCGGGCAAGCCGGTCGCCAATGTCGACCTTTGGCAGTCCCTCGATACGCTGGTGACCGGACACGACATCACCTGGCTCTGGGTCAAGGCCCACGACGGCGACGAAGGCAACGAGCGTGCCGATACCCTCGCCCGTCTCGGCGTCGAGCAGGTCAAACCAAAATAGGTCGAGAGAACGAAAGATCCGCAGAGGGCGCCTTAAGTTGATGGTGAGTGAGTCGCATTTTTGGCGCGCCAGTCAAAAATACGAAGCGCCTATCTTAGGTCGGCCATGGACCCTTGACTGGCTTGTCGGATATGGCGAATGGCGACCATCGACTTAAGGCGCGGGCCGCACTCGCTTTTAAAGCATCGCCAGAATTCTCTCGGCCGCGGAGACATCCAGCCCGGTGCCATCCTCGACCGCGAGATGCTTGACCACGCCGTCGTCGACGATCATGGCATAGCGCTGCGAGCGCACGCCAAAGCCGATGCCGCTGCCGTCAAGCATCAAGTCCACGGCGCGGGTGAAGTCAGCATTGCCGTCAGCCAGCATCAGCACCGAATCGCCGACACCGAGATCCCTGCCCCAGGCATCCATGACGAAGGCGTCGTTGACGGAGACACAGGCAATGGCCTCGACACCCCTGCCCTTGAGCGCCTCGGCATTCTCGATAAAGCCCGGCACGTGTTTGGACGAGCAGGTCGGCGTAAAGGCGCCCGGCAAGGCGAATAGCACCACTTTCTTGCCACCCAGAAGCTCGTCGGTGGATACCTCTTTGATGCCATCCGTGGTCATCTGCCGCAGGGTGATGGACGGAACCGTGTCACCTACCTTGATCGTCATAAATATGCCCTCTCTGGCTCGCTGACCCACTGCCGGTCGGTTGAGAGTCATAGACGATCAATGCTCGCGGCCCAAACCCCAAAATGATTTGGGTTATACGTCTCCCGCAGCGTCCAGCGCCTCAAGCACGGCTCCCGTGCTTAGCAATTCCGGCAGCACCAGGCCATAGCGGCTGGCCGGGCCGTAGACCACGTTAAAGGGAATGCCGTAGCGTCCGAAGCTCGCCAGATAGGTGGCGATGGCCGGATCAGGCCGCGTCCAGTCAGCGCGCATACAGACCACAGCGGACCCTTCTAAGCGCGCACGCACCGCCGCATCAGCAATGACCAGGCGCTTATTGACCTTGCAGGTGACGCACCAGTCGGCAGTGACATCGACAAAGACCGTCTTGCCGGCTGCTACCGCCTCCCCGATCGCGACAATGTCGAAAGGTTGCCAGGATACGGCTGTCATCTCGTCGCCACCGCGCCCGCCGGCAGTCAACAGCCAGCCCGGCACGGCAAAGGCGAAGATCAGTGCCAACGCCATCGCGCCAAGTGCAGCACGCGCCTTCTCCGGGCGCGCTTGGCGCAGCCAGCACAGCGCCCCGAGCGCGACCACCGCAACGGCGGCCCCGAACGCGACCGAGAGCCCGGCAACGCCCTCAAGCACCCAAAGCAACCAGACCACCGTCGCCACCAAAGCAAGGGCCAGAATGCAGCGCAAACGCAGCATCCACGGCCCCGGCCGTGGCAGGCCAGTAGCCAGGCCGGGAAAGACGGCGACGAGCAGATAGGGGGCTGCCATACCGATCCCGAGGGCCACAAATACGGCGAAGATCTCGGGCGCCCCGCGGACCAAGGCAAAACCGACGGCAGTGCCGAGAAAGGGTGCCGAGCAGGGCGTCGCCAGCAGCGTCGCAAAAGCGCCGGTGATGAAGTTGCCGACCAGGCCACCGGCGCTCTTCCCTTGGCTGCCAGCCGCCAGGCCGAGATCGCCAAGCCAGCCCGGCAGGCGCATCTCGAACAGACCAACGAGGTTGAAGGCAAACAGCCCCACCACCAGCACTAGGAAGATGAGAAACAGCGGTTGCTGGAACTGGATGCCCCAGCCGACTGCGCCGCCGGCCAACTTGACCGCGACCGCGGTGGCGGCGAGCAGCAAAAACGAGGCGACGATACCCGCGGCCGAAGCCAGAAAGCCGAGCGAGACCCGGCGCCGCTCGCCGCCACCATGGCTGATGGCTCCCAGGATTTTAAGCGACAACACAGGCAGTACGCAGGGCATCAGATTGAGGATCAGACCGCCCAACAGGGCAAGCCCAAGGATGGCCCATAGCGAGGTTTTGGCAGTGCTCACGACCGGCGGCGCAGAAACCGCGGCAACGGTCAAAGGAAAGCTAACGGCGCGGTCTCCATCAACCAAAGTGACGGCGACTTCCTGGCCAACCAGGTCGCGGTCGCCCCGTGCCTCCACCGCCACTTGAAGGCGCGCCTCAGTGCGGTCGCCCGACAGGCTGGCGACGCTTGCGGACAGGCGATAGCGGCTCGAGGCCTCGACGAACAAATCCGGTGCCGAGAATGGTACCGGCGAGCGCGCTACCACAAGTAACGTCTGCGCCGGTGGCTGCCCCACCGCGCCGGCTGCCGCAATCTCGACGGCCGCCGCTTCGGGCACGCCGGGAACGCGTGCGGCGTTGCGCTCGATAAGCTGGAAAAAAGGCGACGGCGCCGCCGGCCCCACCGGGAGCGTGAGGGAGAGCACCGCTGTCATCGGCACGCAGACCACCTCGCAGGCCTGGTAGTCAACCGTAGCGCGAACAGTTACGGGCGCGCCAGGGCGTGCCGGAATCACGGTTAGCGGCAGCACCACCTGATTCTTGTAGCCCACGGTCTCCAGTCCAGCGGCCTCGTGGAAGCGTTGTGGCGCCGGCCAGTGGAGCACCGTCTCGACGATGTTCTCAGATCCCGCCAGATCGAGGCGCGGCGGCGAGCCAGAATCGCCGGGGCTGCGCCAATAAATCTTCCAGCCCGGATTGAGCTGGAACTGCAGGCCGAGTTGCAGCCGTGCCGCATCGCCAACTGCCAGTGTCGCGGATAGTAGGCGCACTTGGCTGACGTCGCTGCTGGCCCAGGGCGAAGAGGCGGCAAGCGCCGGCCCGGCGCCGAACAGCAGAAGCACCCCCAAGCTTGCGCGAAAGTGTTTTTGTGTCCACGTCATTGTGTGAGACTATACACAGGATCGCCCCAGCACACGGGGTAAAGCCCTTGCACAATCGCGCAACCCGGCGTTCGTGCCAACATGGTGGAGGCAAAGGCAGGCTTGAGCGACCAGGAAGGCTATCTCCCGGGACATCTGCTTATCGCCATGCCGCAGATGAGCGACCCGCGCTTCGAGCACGGTGTCGTCTACATGTGCGCCCATAATGCCGACGGCGCCATGGGTCTGATGATCAACAAGCTGGTCGACGCGCTGTCTTTCTCCGATCTGTTGAAGCAAATGCAGCTATCGGGCGCCGACGAGGGTCTCGACGACCGCGTCCAAGTACATTTCGGCGGTCCCGTGGAATCGGCGCGCGGCTTCGTGCTGCACACCCCAGACTATGTCAGTGATGCAACGCTGCGCGTCAGCGAAGATTTTGCCATGACCTCGACCATCGACGTGCTGCGCTCGATCGCCCGCGGCAATGGCCCGGGCAAAGCCATGCTGGCGCTCGGCTATGCCGGCTGGGCGCCCGGCCAACTCGACGACGAAATCCAGCAGAACGGCTGGCTACATGTGGCGGCCGACCACGACCTCGTCTTCGGTCGCGAGCACGACAGTAAATGGCAAAGCGCTGTCGCCAAGGTCGGCATCGACCTCGCCCTGCTCTCTGGCGAAGCCGGGCATGCCTGAGCCTTATATCTGGTGGCGGTTTCTTATTTTTCATGAATGTTCGATTTATTATCAATATGTTAAAATTAATGATTATCTCGATATTCAAAATTATCTGAAACCCCACGTATTTAACAAGTAACTGTCACCACTCTGTGCTGCGGGGAAAGATTTATTTCCCACCAAACCCAACTGAGACTTTCATTTGTCGATCGGGCGTTTGCGAGATATCAGCTCAGCTTCCGCCAGCGCCGAGCTTAAGGCTCGCAGTGCGGGCCAGAACTTCATTGACCTCAGCCTTGAAGCGCCGCGCCGCGCGCTTGGGCGCTTCGGCCGCCGTCAGTGGCCGGGCATCAGTATTAAGCATGGCATAGATCACATGGTCGCGCCATTCGCCGTTGATACGCAGGTAGCGCCGGGCAAAACCTTCCTCCGTGAAGCCGACCTTTCCCAGCACCCGCCGACTGGCCGTATTGTGCGGCAAGCAAGCGGCGGATAGCCGTTGCAGGCGCAGCCGGTCGAAAGCGAAAGGCAGCACGCCGGCAACGGCCTCGGTCATATAGCCTTGGCCGGTATGGGGCTGGCCCATCCAATAGCCGATGCTAGCGCTCTGGCTGTTGCCGCGGCGTACATGGTTGAGCGAGATGCCCCCGACCAGTGCACCGTCGGTGGCGCGGAACATGAGCAGCGCGTAGCCAACATCGGCCTGGGCGTTCATAGCATAGGCCTTGAGGCGCCGCGCGAAGGCCTTGCGGGTCAGCGTATCGGGCGCCCAGGTCGGCTCCCAGGGTTGCAAGAAGGCGCGGCTTTCCTCACGCAGGGCCGCCCAGCGCCGCCAGTCTGAGCGCGCAGGTGGCCGCAGATAGACCCGCCCTGCCGGCAGCGGTCGGCTGCGCATTAGCTCGCTTAGCGACTTCACCAGGCCCTTCATGCCCATGCTCCTCAGCAACGACGAGACAAACTTATCACGCGGCGCGCACCTCCTGCCAGCCGGGCTCAGGCGAGTCGTGCCGCAAGCGTCTCCAGGGCCGGGAGTTCCGCCACCGGCCCAAGCGCCGCGAAGGTCGGAGCGGCGCCGCTCAGCAGACGCCACATGCAGGCCTCGACCGCCGCCGCATCGACCGCATCCACGGCCGCCACGGTCTCAGCCACCGACTTGACGCGCCCGTAGATCAATGTCTGGCGGGCCAGCTGCTCACATCGCGAATAGCAGCTTTCCAGCGCCATCAGCAGGCCCGACTTGAGCTGAGCGCGGGCGCGCGCCACTTCGTCCTCACCGATGCCGTCGCAGGCCTTGCGCAGCTCGTCGCAGACCACCTCGAGCAGTTCAGGTCCCTCCTCGCCGCCACTGCCAGCATAGACACCGAACAGCCCGCCATCGACATAGCTAGCGGCAAACGTGAAGACGGAATAGGCAAGGCCGCGCTTCTCCCGCACCTCCTGGAAGAGGCGCGAGGACATGCCCCCGCCGAGCAGAGTAGAAAGCACCTGCAGGGCGTAAAAATCGTTGTCGTTGTAAGCGATGCCGTCGATACCGAGCACCATGTGCAGCTGCTCGAGATCGCGCCTGCCGCGAAACTCACCGCCCACGTAGCGGGCCCGCTCACAACCCGGCCCCGGCCCCGGCGCGATGCCGCCGAAGGCCTCCCCAGCCCAGTCCAACAGCTTGTCGTGATCGATATTGCCCGCCACCGCGAGCACCATGTCGGCGGCGGTATAGCGCTCGCCGAGATACCCGAACAAATCCTCGCGCCCCAGCGCCGCGACACCATCGGCCGAGCCCAGCACCGGGCGGCCAATGGCCTGGCCCGGATAAGCGACTTCCTGGAAATTGTCAAAGACGATATCGTCGGGCGTATCGTGAGCCTGGCCGATCTCCTGGATCACCACGTCCTTCTCGCGAGCCAGTTCGTCATCAGCGAGCTGCGAGTGGCAGAGAATATCGCCCAGCAGGTCCATGGCCAGCGCCTGGTCTTCCTTTAGCACCTTAGCGTAATAGGCGGTCTGCTCGCGCGAGGTATAGGCGTTGAGGTGGCCACCCACAGCCTCTATCTCGGTCGCGATAGCATAGGCATCGCGGCGCTCTGTACCCTTGAAGGCCATATGCTCAAGCAAGTGCGAAACGCCGTTCAGCGCCGCGCTCTCGTGGCGCCCGCCCGTGTTTACCCAGACTCCGAGCGCAGCGGTCTCCAACGTCGGCATCTCCTGGCTGACTAGGCGCAGCCCGTTGCTCAGGCGCGCTGTGCGCACCTCCGGTCCCGTACTCACTCACATCTCTCCTACAGCGTTGCCTTGGCGCGAATATAGGCCTGCACTTGGGCCGGGTCACGCGGCAAGCTATCGCAGCGCTCCTCGCCAGCCAGCCCCGCCGCCAGGGCCGGTGGCGGTTCGGGGCGGCGACCGGTGGCTCTCTCCACGGCCTCGGGAAACTTAGCCGGATGCGCTGTCGACAAGATCACAAGGGGGCTGCCGGGCTCTCGTTGCCCCCGACCGGCGCAAATGCCGACCGCGGTGTGGGGGTCGACCAGCAGACCGGTCGCGCCATGCACCTCAGCCATCGTTGCCAGGGTCTGTTCCTCGTCGACCCGCGCTGCCGAGAATATGTGCTGCGCCCGCGTCAACTGCGGCCTTGCAATAGTGAAGCCGCCGTCCGCCACCAGTTCCGCCATCAGCGCACAGATCTTGGTGCTGTCGCGATCGTAGAGCTCGAACAGCAGACGCTCAAAATTGCTTGAGACCTGGATATCCATGCTCGGCGACATTGTGGGCGCGACCTCACCCACATGATAGTCGCCGTCGGCCAGCGCCCGCGCTAAAATATCGTTGCGGTTGGTAGCAACGATCAGCCGTGCCACATCGAGACCCATGCGCTGCGCTGCATAGCCGGCATAGACGTCGCCGAAATTTCCCGTCGGCACGGCGAAGGTCACTGGCCCCCTACCGGCCAGCGCAGCGGCAGCAGTGATATAGTAGACAATCTGCGGCATGATCCGCGCCCAGTTGATCGAATTAACGGCCGACAGATTGAGGTCGCCCCGAAAGCGCACATCAGCGAGCATCGCCTTCACCAGCGCCTGGCAGTCGTCGAAGGTACCGTCGATGGCAATATTGTGCACGTTGGCGTCTACAACGGTGGTCATCTGACGGCGCTGCACCTCCGAGACACGGCCTTCCGGGTGCAGAATGAAGATATCGAGATTGTCACGCCCGCGGAAAGCATGGATCGCCGCCGAGCCAGTATCGCCCGAGGTGGCACCGATGATGGTAACGCGGCTCTGGCGCTCGCCAAGAAAGTGGTCGAAGAAGCGCCCGAGCAGCTGCAGCGCTAGGTCCTTAAAGGCGAGGGTGGGTCCGTGGAATAGCTCGAGCAGCCATTCGTCGTGGCCGATCTCGACCAGTGGCGCAACTTCGGCATGGTCGAAGGTGGAGTAGGACTCGGTTACCAAGCGGGCCAGCACGTCGGGCGCAATATCGTCGCCGACAAAAGGCAACATGACCGCCTGGGCGGCCTCGGCATAGGGCAAGGGTGCGCGTATGGCCGGCGGCAGGGTGGGCCAGACCTCGGGCACATACAAGCCGCCATCCGCAGCCAGGCCGGCAAACAAGGTGTTGGAGAAACCGAGGCGGGGCGCCTCGCCACGGCTTGAGACGTAGAGATCCGCTTGTGGCATGGGGCGCGGGTATCGCAAGCAAGGCCGGCGGTCAAGACATCAATGCAAGCACCATCACTTGCTCCGGTGCTCGCGCACCAGCGATAGTTCCAGCC
Source organism: Alphaproteobacteria bacterium (assembly GCA_030739735.1). NCBI lineage: Bacteria > Pseudomonadati > Pseudomonadota > Alphaproteobacteria > Alphaproteobacteria bacterium. Next base: position 10,593 of record JASLYQ010000022.1, read on the forward strand.
ATTATGCACCTTGTCTGGCGAGGGGAGAGCATGAACGCCGAAGTCTGGGTTCAATTCGTATTCGATTTCTGGCGTTGCTGGCGATTCTTGCCGCAGCGTACAATTGCCACATGATCGCGTGGCTACCCGGCGGCGAGGACGCGGCCAAGGCCGTCGAGCGCATGACTGCCCTGATCAAGAAGACCGCAAGGCTGACCGCGCTCGGCCTGATGCTTTTCGTGTGCGGCAAGCTAATGGCCGAGTCCACGTCTTTGCCTGATATTCTTGGGGCGACCCGCGGTTGCTCGAAGCAACTCTTTAGATGCGTCGCGGCGCTTAAAAACGGTACCCCCGAATTGACTGGTGTGCCGGTCCTACCTGAAAAGCCGCTTCGGGCTATCACAATGGCTCTTTATCATTGAGCCTTGGTATTAGGTCTCGATCCTGAGCGCCGCGAGAAAGGCCTCCTGGGGGATCTCGACGTTGCCGACCTGGCGCATGCGTTTCTTGCCGCGCTTCTGCTTTTCCAGAAGCTTACGCTTGCGGGTAATATCGCCGCCATAGCATTTTGCCGTAACGTCCTTGCGTAGGGCACTAACGGTCTCCCGCGCCACCACCTTGCCACCAATCGCTGCCTGGATGGCGATCTTGAAGAGCTGACGCGGAATCAGCGCCTTCAGTCGCTCACACAACGCCCGGCCGCGGCTCTCGGAGCGTGCGCGATGGGCCATGAAGGCGAGACTATCGACGCTCTCGCCATTGACCAGGATCGATACTTTGACGAGATCCCCGGTGGCGTAACCGTCGAGCTCGTAGTCGAAGCTGGCATAGCCGCGGCTCACCGACTTCAAGCGATCGTAGAAGTCGAACACCACATCGTTGAGCGGCAGGCGGTAAACCGCCATGGCGCGGTTACCAACATAGGTCAGCTCGACCTGCTCGCCGCGGCGGTCGGTGCAAAGGCCGAGCACAGCGCCAAGATAGTCGCCCGGCACGAAGATGGTGGCGCAGATCCAGGGCTCGTCGATGTGGTCGATCCGTACCGGGTCGGGCAGGTCGGCGGGATTGTGCAGTTCAATCACATGCCCGTTGGTTTGGTGCACCTGATAGATGACGCTCGGTGCCGTGGTCACGAGATCAAGGTCGAACTCGCGCTCGAGGCGCTCCTGTACGATCTCGAGATGCAACAGGCCAAGAAAGCCGCAGCGAAAGCCCAGGCCCAGCGCGGCCGAGGTCTCGGGCGCGTACTCGAAGCTCGAATCGTTAAGGCGTAGCTTGGCGAGGCTGTCACGCAGGCGCTCATAATCGGCACTGTCTGCGGGATAGAGACCGCAGAAGACCACGGGCACGCTGGGCTTGAAGCCGGGCAACGCTTCTGCTGTCGGTACATGATCGTCGGTGATGGTATCGCCCACCTGCGTATCCGCAACCGTCTTGATAGCGGCGGTGATGAAGCCGACCTCCCCGGGGCCGAGCGCCTCCACTTGCACGCCCTTCGGGGTCAGCACGCCGACGCGCTCGGCTTGATGCGTCGTGCCGGTCGCCATGAAGCGCAGCTTCTGGCCCTTGTGAAGCTCACCATCAAGCACGCGCACCAACACCACAACACCAAGATAGGCGTCGTACCAGCTGTCGACGAGCAGTGCTTTGAGGGACGTCGAGACATCGCCGTCGGGCGGCGGCAGGCGCGTGACCAGCGCTTCGAGCACCTCGTCAATGCCCTCACCTGTCTTGGCCGAGATGGCGAGCGCATCGGAGGCGTTGAGCCCCACCACTTCCTCGATCTGCGTCTTGACACGCTCGGGCTCTGCTGCCGGCAGGTCTAGCTTGTTGAGCACGGTGACGATCTCGTGGCCCTGCTCAATCGCCTTGTAGACGTTGGCCAGGGTCTGCGCCTCAACCCCCTGGCTCGCATCTACCACAAGCAGCGAGCCCTCACAGGCCGCCAGGCTCCGCGAGACCTCGTAGGAGAAGTCCACATGCCCCGGCGTATCGATGAGATTGAGGATATAGGTCTTGCCGTCCTTTGCCGTATAGGTGAGGCGCACCGTCTGCGCCTTGATGGTGATGCCGCGCTCGCGCTCGATATCCATCGAATCGAGCACCTGCGCCGACATCTCCCGCGCTGCCAAGCCGCCGCAGCGCTCGATCAGCCGGTCGGCCAGGGTCGACTTGCCATGGTCGATATGCGCCACAATGGCAAAATTACGGATGTGTGCGAGATCGGTCATGATCCGCCTGTGTTTATCCCCGCAGCTCGCCGCCGGTGGCTTTGGTCACCTGCGCGATCACGGCGTCGGCGACGGTCTTGATTTCGTCATCGGTCAGCGTGCGCTCTGTAGGTTGCAGGGTAATGGAGAAGGCGACGGACTTCTTGCCTTCGGCCATGCCCTCGCCCTCATAAATATCGAACAGGGTGATATCCGAGAATGGTAGCTTGAGCGAGTTCTTAGCAGAGACTTGGCGCACAGCGCCCAGTACGTCTTCGGCGGGCACACCTTCATCAACCAGGAAAGCAAAGTCGCGCGAAACCGTCGGCAGGTCGGAGACCGTGAATGGCGGGCGGGCACGAGTCGCCTTGAGTTTCGGTCGCGGTAAGGCGTCGAGGAACAGTTCGAAGGCGGCGATAGGTGCCTCGACATCGAAGGCCCCAAGGATGCGCGGATGCAGCTCGCCGAAATGGCCGAGCACGGTCTTCGGCCCCAAGTGCAGCACACCGGAGCGACCGGGGTGGTACCAGTCGGGAGCATCGGCCGTGACGTTGACTCGGTCGGTTGGAATGCCGAGCGTGGTGAGCAGGGCAAGCGCATCACCTTTGGTGTCGAAGGCATCGACCGAACGCGGCACATCGAGCCAGTTGCGCGGGCCACTCTGGCCACAACGCACGGCACCCGCTGCCACGCCCTGGCCTTCCGGCGTGTCGTCAGCGTAGATCGGCCCGACCTCGAACATCCCGAAACTATCGAACCCGCGTGCCCGATTGCGGGCCACGGCGGCAAGCAAATTGGGCAGCGTACTTGGACGCATATCGGTTAACTCGCTGGAGATCGGATTGGCAAGCGCCAGAACCGCCTTGCCGCCGCCAAACAACGCCGCCTGTTCGCCCGAGAGAAACGACCAGGTAACGCATTCATTGAGCCCGCGCGCGGCCAGCGTGCGCCGGGATTGGCGCACGCGCCGCTTGGGCCCGTCGAGCCCGGGCCGTGCCACAGCGTGTGCCCGCGGCAGAGAGACCGCGGGAATGGTATCGAAGCCCTTGACACGCAGAACCTCCTCGACGATGTCGGCTTCGCCGTCAATATCGTGGCGCCAGGTCGGCACGCGGACCGTAATATCCTCGGCGGTTGTTTGCGGCGCAAAGCCGAGGGAGTGGAGAATAGCCGTACTCTCGTCGCACTGCACATCGAGCCCACCCAGTGCGTGCACACGCCCGGGCCGGAACCTGATCTCACGCTTATCCCCCGGCGCACCCCCGGCAATGACAAGTTCGCTGGCCTCACCGCCACAAATATCGAGGATCAAGTGTGTGGCATATTGCGCGCCGGACACAGTGCCTTCGCGGTCTATGCCACGCTCAAACCGGTGGCGTGCATCCGATTCGATCTGTAGCTTGCGTCCGGTCGTTGCCGTGCGAACGAGATCGAAATAGGCGGATTCGAGAAAGACGTTAGTGGTCTTCGCCGTGCAGCCTGTGGGTGCGCCGCCGATCACGCCCGCGAGCGCTACCGGACCGTCGTCGTCGGCAATCACCGTCATCTCAGGGTCAACCTCGTAGGTCTTATCGTCGAGCGCAGCCAAGCGCTCACCCGCGCGGGCCAGGCGCACGTGAATATTACCGACCAGCGCGTCAGCATCAAACACGTGCAGCGGCCGCGCCCGGTCGAACGTAGCGAGATTAGTGATATCGACCAACGCCGAGATAGGCCGCAAACCCACCGCGCGCAAGCGCCGCCGCAACCAGTCAGGGCTCGAGCCGTTCTTCACCCCGCGGATATAGCGGCCGACGAACAGCGGACAGGCATCGGCAGTCTCTTGCGTGAAGTCGAGCCGCACGAGGATCGGGCTTGCAAAATCCCCCTGCAGCGGCTTAATCGCCGGCGTGATCAGCTTGCCGATGCCAGCGGCGGCCAGGTCCCGGGCGATGCCGAGCACGCCCAAGCAGTCGCCGCGGTCGGGGGTGATGGCAATATCGATGCGCGCATCATCGAGACCCACCAGCGGTGCGAAGGGCGCGCCGATCTCAGCGTCGTCAGGCAGCTCGATGATGCCTTCATGGTCGTCCGAAATACCCATCTCACGCTCGGAGCAGAGCATGCCGAAGCCCGTGACTCCACGGATGGCACGCTTCTCCAGCACCATGTCGGTGCCGGGAATATGTGTGCCAATGGCCGCGAAGACGACTTTCATGCCGGCGCGCGCATTGGGCGCGCCGCAAACCACGTCCAACACTTCCGTGCCCGTGTTGACCTTGCACACACGCAGGCGGTCGGCATTGGGGTGCTGCTCCGCCGTCTCGACATAGGCGACCGTGAAAGGTGCGAGCTCGGCCGCGCGGTCATTTATCGACTCGACTTCCAAGCCTAGCATGGTCAGCGCCGAGGATATCTCGTCAAGCGAGGCCTCCGTTTCCAGATGCTCCTTGAGCCAGCTTAGGGTCAACTTCATCGACTTAAACCTTGGCCCAGGCTCGGCAGGTCGAGTGCCGCGAAGCTGTAATGGCGCAACCAGCGCAGATCGGAGTCGAAGAAGGCGCGCAGATCGAGGATGCCATATTTCAGCATCGCCAGACGGTCGATGCCCATGCCGAAAGCGAAGCCCTGATACTCGCCCGGGTCCAAGCCGCAATTTGCGAGCACGCGCGAATGCACCATGCCGCAACCCAAGATCTCCATCCAGCCGTCATCGTCATTGCCTTGGTGGCCGGCACGAAATTTGCCGCCAGAGGTGGTGCAGCCGATGTCCACTTCGGCCGAGGGCTCGGTGAAGGGAAAATAGGAGGGGCGGAAGCGCAGCGGCAGGTCGGCAACCTCGAAGAAAGCGCGGGTGAAGTCGATCAGGCAACCCTTGAGGTGCCCCATATGGGTCTCACGATCAACCACCAGACCTTCGATCTGGTGAAACATGGGCGTGTGGGTCATGTCGTAGTCGCAACGATAGGTGCGCCCTGGAATGACGATGCGGTACGGCGGCGGCCCACCCATCATGGTACGAATCTGTACCGGCGAGGTATGGGTCCGCAAGACAAGCTTGGAGCCGTCGTCTTGTTCGGGGAAATAGAAGGTGTCGTGCATCTGCCGTGCCGGATGCTCGGGCGGGATGTTCAGCGCTGTGAAATTGTTGAAGTCGGTCTCGATGTCGGGGCCTTCCGCCACCTCGAGCCCCATGTCGGCGAAGATCTCGGTGATCTCGTCGAGCACCTGGCTTACCGGGTGAACGCTGCCCACAGTCTCAGGGCGTACGGGCGCGGTCACATCGATGCGCTCTTCGACAAGGCGGGCATCAAGCGCCGCTTTTTTCAATGCGCCGCGCCGCGCCTCGATGGCCTTGCCGAGCTCGCGCTTGAGGTTGTTGAGCAGGGGGCCTGCCTCCTTACGCTCTTCCGGACTCATGCCGCCGAGCCCACGCATCAAGTCGCTCACCGGGCCCTTCTTGCCGAGGGCGGCGACGCGCACTTGTTCAAGCGTCTCCAGGGTCACCGCATCGGCGATCGCGGCGGTGAATTCCTCGCGCACCCGTGCGGCGGTCTCGCTGATCGTCATGTCGTGTCCCGTATTAAGCCTGAGGACCATCGAAAAAGGGGCGGTTCCAACTGGAACGCCCCCCAAAACTAGCGGACTCGTGCGTGGCGTTCTAGCTTTTGGCGATGGCCTCGCGCACAGCCGTGGTCAGGGCCTCAAAACCACCCGGGTCGCGTGCCGCGATATCGGCCAACACCTTGCGATCTAGCTCGATGCCGGCCTTGGTCAGACCGTGCATAAACTCGCCATAGGTGAGGCCGTGCAGACGGGCGCCAGCATTGATGCGCTGAATCCACAAACGGCGAAAGGCGCGCTTGCGGTTGCGGCGGTCGCGGTAGGCGTACTGGCCGGCCTTCTCCACCGCCTGGTTGGCGATGCGGAAAGTATTCTTGCGGCGGCCGTAATAGCCTTTAGCCGCCTTGATCACCTTCCTGTGACGGGCGTGGGTGGTAACGCCGCGCTTGACTCGTGCCATGGGCCCTCTCCGCTCGCTCAGCCGTAAGGAAGAAAGTTGCGCTTGACGATTCGCGCGTCGGAGTCTGACATGATAGTCGAGCCGCGCTGGTTGCGGATGAACTTCTTGGTGCGCTTAATCATGCCATGGCGCTTGCCGATCTGGTTCATGCGGACCTTGCCGCTCGCCGTCAGGCGAAAACGCTTTTTGGCGCCACTCTTGGTCTTGAGCTTGGGCATTGCTCTTTACCTCAACGAAACGCCTATACCGGCGAATCTGGGCCGGCGAAAAAAACCCGGCCGACCATGCTGGCCGCCGGGCACAGGCGGCGGTTTATAGCTGGCAGAGCGCGCCTCTGCAAGACATTCTTAAAGCACCGGCAGAGGCCCCAAACGAAGTTTGCACAAGCTTTTCAGCTTGCACGTGGCCGTCACCCATTGGCCTTGGCGGGACCTGTTCAGGCGGGGTCTTCGGATACACTTACGAGCTGCGAATTCCGACCGGTTGACCCAATCCCCAATAAGTGGTGCCAGGGCCATGTGCCGGTAAACTTTCCCAAGACCGGCCATCCCGTGTCGCCACGAGGTAGTATAAGCGACAAAGAGAGGAACGCGAAGACCGGCGTACGCTCCTTATCTCGGGGCGATCACCATGGTCATCTGGCGCCCTTCCATCTTTGGAAATTGCTCGACCTTGCCGAGTTCGTCGAGCTCGTCACGGACCCGGTCTAGCACCTGCATGCCAAGGTTTTGATAGGCCATCTCGCGGCCACGGAAGCGTAGTGTTACTTTAACCTTATCGCCTTCTCCGAGGAACTCGACGATACGGCGCATCTTGACATCGTAATCGTGGTTATCGATGCCGGGACGCATCTTGATCTCCTTGATATCTATGGTCTTCTGCTTCTTGCGCGCTTCTGCGGCGCGCTTCTGCGCATCGTACTTGTACTTGCCGTAATCGAGAATCTTGCAGACCGGCGGCGCAGCGTTTGGCGAGACCTCCACCAGGTCAAGCCCGACAGCGTCGGCGCGGGCTTGGGCGTCTCCGAGGGACAACACCCCTATCATTTCACCGGCATCGTCGACCAGGCGCACCGGGTCGGCATGAATTTGGTCGTTGGCGCGTGGCCCCTCGCGTTGCGGGGGTACGGGCGGATGGAATCTGACTATCGGCCTGCTCCTCTCGTTGTTAGCATCAAGGCACGCGCAAAACCCGGCGGCCCCTCCCTCCCAAGAGCCACGACACGACTTCGACAGCTCCGGGCAAAAACACCTCGTTAGATCTTGCCGGCCCGCGTCAGCGGATCGGCAGCTTCGCCGACAAGTATCGATTTCGCATCGTCAAGAGCAAGCACTTCCTGTTTTTTTTCGCCCAAGCGGCGGATTGAGACTGTGCGCTCGGCCGCCTCGCGGGCGCCGACGACCGCGATTACCGGTACTTTTGCGTGGCTGTGCTCGCGGACCTTGTAGTTGATTTTTTCGTTGCGCAAGTCGATCTCGCAGCGCAGGCCGGCGGTGGCGAAAGCATCGCGCACCTCGGTCGCGAAGGCGTCACCCTCGCTGGTAATGGTGGCGACCACAGTCTGGGTTGGAGCCAGCCACATGGGCAAGCGCCCGGCATAGTTCTCCACCAGAATGCCGATGAAGCGCTCGAAGGAGCCGAGGATCGCCCGGTGCAGCATGACCGGACGGTGCTTGCCACCGTCCTCACCGATATAGTTGGCGTCGAGCCTTTCCGGCAAGACGAAATCGACCTGCAGCGTGCCGCATTGCCAGTCGCGGCCGATGGCATCGCGTAGCACGAACTCGAGCTTCGGTCCGTAAAATGCGCCTTCGCCGGGGTTCGGCACGGGCTCAAGGCCCGCCACCCGGCAGGCCTCTTGCAACGCCGTCTCGGCACGATCCCAGACAGCGTCATCACCCGCGCGCACGGGCGGGCGGTCGGCAAACTTAACGGTCACGTCCTCGAAACCGAAGTCGCGATAAATATCGAGCAACAGGGTGCAGAATTCCACGGTCTCAGACGAAATCTGGTCCTCGGTGCAAAAGATGTGGGCGTCGTCCTGAACGAAGGCGCGCACTCGCATCAGCCCGTGCAGTGCGCCCGAGGGCTCGTTGCGGTAGCAGGCGCCGAACTCGGCCATGCGGAGCGGCAGGTCTCGGTAGCTCTTGATGCCCTGGCGAAAGACCTGCACATGGCAGGGGCAGTTCATGGGCTTGAGCGCCAGCACGCGGTCTTCCGACTCGGCAGTGAACATGTGTTCGCGGAATTTCTCCCAGTGGCCCGAGCGCTCCCAGAGCACGCGGTCGACGAGCTCTGGCGTGTGTACCTCAACATAGCCAGCGGCGTCGAGGCGACGGCGCATGTACTCCCGGGCGGCGCAATATAGCGTCCAGCCCTTAGGGTGCCAGAAGACGCTGCCCGCCGCTTCCTCCTGAAAGTGATAGAGATTCATCTCGCGGCCGAGCCGGCGGTGATCGCGCTTCTCGGCTTCTTCAAGGCGGTGCAGATAGGCCTTAAGCTCCTTCTCGGACGTCCAGGCCGTGCCGTAAACGCGTTGCAGCATGGTATTGCGCGAATCGCCGCGCCAATAAGCGCCGGCTAGCTTGAGTAGCTTGAATGCCTTTCCGAGCTTGCCCGTGGACGCCAAGTGTGGGCCACGGCAGAGATCAGTGAACTCGCCCTGCTTGTAGATCGTGATGAGTTCGTCATCGGGAAGTTCCTGGACTATCTGTGCCTTGTACGTCTCGCCGATCTCTTCGTAAAAGTTAATGGCGTCGTCCCGGCGCCAAACCTTACGTGCTATCGGCTCGTCGCGATCGACGATCTCGCGCATGCGCCTTTCCATGCGCTCCAGATCTTCCGGAGTAAAGGGCTCATCGCGAGCGAAATCATAATAGAAGCCGTCCTCAATCACCGGGCCGATAGTTACCTGAATATCGGGCCAAAGCTCCTTTGCAGCCTGGGCCAGCACATGCGCGGCGTCATGGCGCAACACTTCAAGCCCTTCCGCGTCCTTGGCTGTAACGATCGTCAGTTCGGCATCAGCCTCGATCTCGCGGTTGAGATCCCAGAGCGCACCGTTGACGCGCGCAACGATCGCCGCCTTGGCCAGCCCGGGCCCGATGGTGGCTGCCACTTCTCCGGCGGTAACCGGACGCGGGAAAGCCCGGACGGAGCCGTCCGGCAAAGTAATAGCGATCTCTCGGAGTGTGGATTCGGAAATTGTTGCCATCTCGGCGCGGACAATGGGTGCCGTGCGCGACCCTGTCAAGCGAGGCCAGCCAGGACTTTTTCGGGCGGCAAGTCGGCAAGCTGTGCCATTTGCAGCACGGTCACATTTTCGCCGCGGGGCGCACATAGCGAGGGATCGGAGGCGGCGCTGAAGAGGACGACAGAGCGCGTGCCGCAGGCGGCGAGGATGTGCATCGGCCCGGTGTCGTTGCCAACGGCAAGTGCGGCGCTGCGCGCGAGGGGGGCAAGTTGGTCCAGGGTGGTCGCACCACAAAGGTTTTGGATTTCGCAAGAGGCTTCGGCCGCGATGACAGCCAGGGTATCCTGCTCGGCCTCAGCACCGATCAGCACAGGCAGGGTGCCGCGCTCGGCCAGCGCCTTTGCCAGCGCCGCGTAGTGCGGCCAGCGCTTGGTCGGACGGTGGGGAGCCCCGCCGGGCACCAGCAGGGCGTAAGGCGTACTCGGCAACGAGATATCGGCATCGAGCCAGGAGAGCGACGGCAGCGGCACCTCGGCGATATCAGCCATCGCCAGTTGCTCGGCCTGCCGGTCGAGGGTGTGCATAGCATCGCGCTCAGGGTTACCATGCGGGTGCGAGCAGCCGGCCGCAATGCCCGACCATTCGGGCCGCACACCGCGGGCAAACAGACGGAAATAGAGGCTGGAGCGGTCCGAGGTCTGCAGGTCGTAGACCCGCTCAAAGTCGGCCGCCACCAATCGCCGCCGCATGGCGAGCCAGACGCCTGGCCGCATCCAGCCGGGGCGTTCGTCCAACCATACCCGGTCGAACCAACCACAGGCCTCGCCCCAGCCCGCGAAGGCAGAAACGGTGAGCAACGTGATCTCGGCCCCAGGATGATACGCGCGGATGGCAGCGAACGGCCCCGTCGCCAGCACCCAGTCGCCGAGCGCGCCAAGCTTGATGACGAGGATCCTCTCAGCCATGTTTTAGCGCCGCACTTAATTAGTAGCAGTTACTGTTTGCTGACACAGGCGGCTCCTCGGCGGCATGAAACGAAATTAATAACTGTCACCAATTAAATTTCCAACAACTCATGATAGACGGCTAGCGTCATGGCGCACATTTTCTCGGCCGTAAAGCGCGCCCGGACGCGAGCGATCCCGGCGGCACCCATGGCTGCCCGGGCCGCCTCGGGCATGGCGAGACACCGCTCAAGCGCTGTCGCTAGGGCTGTAGCATCGCCCGGCGGCACCAACCAGCCGGTCTCGCCATCTGCCACGGACTCGAGCGAGCCACCATGGGCCGTAGCGATTACCGGGCGGCCTACAGCTTGGCCCTCAATGGCAACGCGGCCGAAGGCTTCCGGATCGATTGAGGCCGAGACCACCACGTCAGCAGCGAGGCAAGCTGCTGCCATATCGCTCACGTCGCCGGGTATGACCACACTGTCTGCAAGCCCCGCTACCGCAATCTGCTCACGTAGCCGCGCCACATAGCGCCCGCGGCCCTGCGCATCGCCAGCTAGCACAATGCGCATGGGTTGTTTGGCCAGTCGAGCCGCCTCGATCAGCACTGTCTGGCCTTTCCAGCCCGTCAACCGGCCCGGCAGCAGGACCACTGGGGCATCGTCCGCACCCCAGGTTTGGCGCAGGGCGGTGACGCGCTCGGGCGCCACCTTGGCCGCATCAAACACGGACAGATCGACGCCGCGGGGAATCACGCAGATGCGCTCCGGCGGCGTGCCATAGATTTTCTGCATGTGGCGTGCGATGTGCTCGGAGATAGCGATGACCCGGTCGCCCTTGGTCATAACAATATTGTAACGACGCTTGAAAGCGTTGGCATGGCCGTAGGTGCCGTGGAAGGTGGTAACGAAGGGGACGCCAGCACCATGTGCCGCCATGAGCGCGCTCCAGGCCGGTGCACGGCTGCGCGCATGAACCAGGTCGATGTGGCGCTGGCGGATCAGGGCTTCGAGCCGACGAGCATTGGCGGCGATAGCAAAAGGGTTCTTGCTGTCGAGCGGCAAGGCGATGTGCTCGGCGCCTGCGGCCTCGAGCGCATCAACACCAGGACCCCCCGCGGAGGCGACCAGCGCCTGCCAACGGGCCGCGATCTGCGCTGCCGCCACCTCGATGGTCCCGCGCGGCACGCCACCGGCGCCCATCGCCGGCAGCACTTGCAGTACGCATCGCCCTCCAGCCATCGCCTCTGCCCTTGACCTGCGCGCAACCGCGCGCTTTCCTCAACACCATAGATAGCCCGCATGGGGAGCTACGACCATAACCGATCCTGAGCCAGATCAACTGAAGCGCCCGGATAGCCACTTCGTGGCCTATCACCGAAGCCCTGGCAACGGACCGATGGTGATCTTCTGTGGCGGCTTCATGTCGGACATGACAGGCACCAAGGCGCAGGCGCTGGGGGCCTTTTGCCGCGAGCGCGGCCAGGGCTACGTGCGCTTCGACTATCATGGCCACGGGCAATCCTCGGGCGCGTTCGCCGACGGCACCATCGGGCGCTGGGTCGACGATGCACTGGCTGTCATCGACATGCTTAACGACGCACCGGTGCTGCTGGTTGGCTCCAGCATGGGCGGCTGGATAATGCTGCTGGCGGCGCTTGCCCGGCGTCAACGCGTCGCCGGGCTGGTCGGCATCGCTGCCGCACCCGACTTCACACGGCGCATGGTGGAAGAGGAATTCGACGACGAGCAGCGCCTGGCATTATTGCATAAGGGCAGGGTGGAAATGCCGTCTGAGTACGATGACGGACCCTACATCATCACACAGGCGCTGATCGACGACGGTAATGCCCGCTGCCTACTTCACGGGCCGATCGCGCTGGAAATTCCAGTGCGCCTCCTGCACGGTATGCAGGACACGGCGGTGCCCTGGCAGACCGCGCTTACCATCGCCGAGGCACTGGAAAGCGAGCGCGTCGCCGTGACGCTCGTCAAGGCGGGCGATCACCGCCTCAGCGAACCTGGCGATATCACCCGCCTTTGTGCGGCGGTGACGGAAGTCAGCGAGTTGATTGACTAAAGTCGCGGTGGCGGACTGCCCCTTTTTACGATGGTGAGCAACCGGCAATACCGTCAAGGGTGCAGCCAGATAGTGCGTTCTCCTCTTACGAGCTGCGCCGCATGCCGCCGAGTTGGCGGCCGCCCATGACATGGAAATGCAGGTGTGGAACTTCCTGGCCACCGTGCTCGCCGCAATTGCTGACCACCCGGTAACCGCCTTCGGCGATGTCGTGCTGGTCCACGATGGCCTTGATGGCCGCGAACACCGCCGCTGCCTCGGCCGGACTTGCCTCTTTGGTGAACGCGGTCATGTCCGCATAGCGACCCTTGGGCACCACCAGCACATGCACCGGTGTCAGATGCGCAACGTCGTGGAAGGCGAGCACGTGCTCGTCCTCATAGACCTTATCTGCCGGGATTTCGTTCCTCAGAATGCGTGCGAAAATATTGCTGTCGTCATAGGCCATCAGGGCTCTCTGCTCTCTTTCTCGGTGATACCAGAAACGCCTTCGCGCCGCGCCAGCTCTTCGAGCACGTCGTCCGGCGCGATCCCAGCATCAGCCCACAGAATCATCAGGTGAAAGAGCAAATCGGCACTTTCCGCCACCACCGCCTCACGGTCGCTGGAGACTGCGGCAATAGCGCATTCAACCGCCTCCTCGCCGACCTTCTGAGCTATCTTGGTCCTGCCCTGGCCGAAGCGCTTGGCGACATAGGAGGTCTCAGGATCGCCGCCCTTGCGCGCTTTAATCACCTCTTGCAGGCGCGCGAGAATGTCCGCCGCGTCAGCCATAGAGCGTCTCCGGCGGCACCAGCACCGGCGTGATCTCTGCGGCGCCGTTGTCAAGCGCGGTGAAAAAGCAGCTGCGCCGGCCGGTATGGCAGGCGACGCCGGTCTGGTCGACCAAGGCCAGTAGTGCATCGCCATCGCAGTCGACCCTAAGCGAGATTAGCCGCTGGATATGACCCGAGCTCTCGCCCTTGCGCCACAGGGCGCCACGACTCCGCGACCAATAGCAAATACGCCCCGTCGCCAGCGTCTCGGCCACTGCCTCGCGCGTCATCCAGGCGAGCATCAGCACCTCGCCCGTGTCGTGCTGCTGCGCGATCACCGAAACCAAACCGTCGTCATTGAAAGCGATGCGGTCGAGTATGCTGTTGTCCATACGAGGCTGGCTAACAGATTTATCTGCGGGTGTCATCTCCAGGCGAGGATGGCGAAGACGCGGTCAGCCCCGAGACCGGGTTGGTCGGGAAGCGGTTCGCAAGCAAGCGCGTGTGGTCGGCATCAAGGCACGCCACTTGCTCGGGTGACAGCCTGGTGCTGATACCGGCCCTGGCGCACGCACCCGGCCGCGCCATGCTTTGTGGGGGCTGGTCTACGTCGTAAGAAAAGGTCTCCAGCAACGTGTTCGGAAAAGTACACCAGAGGCCTATTAGACCAGACGGATTCGCACCTTACCCGAGAGGCAACAATACGCGGACTTGGGCAAAGACATCTTCCTTATTTTTTTACCGCCAACACCGTGAAGCCTTCGCCGATGATACTGCGCTGGATGTTGGCGCTGAAGCCCGCCGTTTGTAGCAAAGTTTCCTGCTCCTCGCGGGTAGGCACGATGTTGCCCCAGGTGAGCTCTTCAAAGCCGGTCTGCACGGGGAAAAGGAAGTCCTTCTCGCGGGCTTCGGCAAGCGTCGTCGGATAGGTCTCGTCGATAATCATCAGCCAGCCACCCGGCCCAAGCGCACGATAGCAGGCGTTGATGACACTTTGGCGCATGGGTTGCCCGATCTCGTGAAGCACCTCGACCATGACCACCGCATCAGCCGCACCTTCCAGCACGGCTGTGGCGACATTGCCTTCGATTAGCTGCACGCGATCGTCCAAACCGGCGGTGGTAATAGCCTCGCGCGCGGCCTTCATGCCAGTGGGGTCGATATCGACACCGACGCATTTAGCCTCGGGGAATGCCTTAGTGATCTGCAACAGATGGCGGCCCATGCCGCAGCCGACTTCGAGCACGGTCCCACCCGCGTCAAGCCGGTCCTTGAGACCGTCTAGCTCAGGCAACAGTTTGCGCGTGCTAAGCACCTGCAAACCAGTAGTCGAGTCCGCAACGGCCATGCCGAAGGCCTCGCTGCGGCCCTGAAAGGGTACCGTCGCGCCATCGCGGAAGGCCTTGAGGCAGAAGCGGTGGTCCTCTGTCGCGTGATCGGTGCCGAGGCGCACATAGGCGCCGAGATAGCGCGGGTGCCCAGGCTTGGCGAGAATCTGGTCCATGTGAGGGCCAAGGCGCCAATTGCGCGTCTCATTGTCGGCCTCGAGCAGCCCGAAGGAATAGGCCGTGACGGACCAAGTCTCGACATAAGGCACATGCAGAGAAAGCCGCTCGGCCAGCGCCCCGGACGAGATACCCGGCTCCGCCTCGATCGCCTCGAACAGCCCCAGGCGGACGCCGATATCGATCAGATGCATGGCATTGAAACCACGCCGCCATTCAAAAATTCTGGCGACTTGATCATCCGGTGTTGGTGTTTCTTGCGACATGGCCGTTTCTCCCTTCTTTATGCAGTCGGCCACATTTCGAAATGTGGTCTACACCATAAGTCGATGGTTGCCACAGACTAAGCAATTACCCGTCTTTGTCCGTCCATATGCTCGTCGCATTTGATTCTTGGTAGGAATGAGCCGTCACTTCTAAGCTCATCAAAACGAGCTCACACCTCTCTCACCGCCACGCCGCCATTGGCCATATGCGCCTTAGCCTCGGCTATCGAATATTCGCCGAAATGGAAGATCGACGCTGCCAGCACGGCGCTGGCGTGACCTTCAGTGACACCTTCGATGAGGTGGTCGAGAGTGCCGACGCCGCCCGAGGCGATAGTCGGCACGGGTACAGCATCGGCGATTGCGCGGGTCAGGCGCACGTCGAAACCCATGCGGGTGCCGTCGCGATCCATCGAGGTAAGCAGGATCTCACCAGCGCCGAGATCGACCATCCGGCTGGCCCATTCCACCGCGTCGATACCAGTGGCATTACGTCCGCCATGGGTGAAGACCTCGAAGCCGTCGCCCCGGCCTTTGGCATCGATGGCGACGGTGATGCATTGCGAGCCAAACTTAGTCGCAGCTTCCGCCACCAGCTCAGGTCGGTTGACCGCAGCCGTATTGATAGAGACTTTGTCAGCACCCGCGAGCAACAGGCGGCGCACGTCGTCGACCGCGCGCACCCCACCGCCGACCGTGAGCGGCATGAAGCACTGCTCAGCGGTGCGCGCGACCACGTCGAGAATAATATTCCGATTGTCAGAGGAGGCGGTAATATCGAGAAAGCAAAGCTCGTCGGCACCCGCCGCGTCATAGAGACGCGCTTGTTCGACTGGATCACCGGCATCGACCAGATCGACGAAGTTGACCCCCTTAACCACCCGCCCGTCTTTGACGTCAAGGCAGGGAATGATGCGCACTTTTAACATTATTTAGCGTGCTAAGAACGTTAGCGCATCGCGCGGAGATAGGCGGCCATCATACAGCGCACGACCGGAAATTACACCCTCGATACCGGTTGCTGCGACTGTCTTTAGCACCTCGAGATCGGCCAGCGAGGTGATGCCGCCAGACGCGATCACCGGTGTCGTCACAGCTTGTGCCAACGCTACAGTGGCCTCCACGTTCATACCACTCATAGCACCATCGCGCTCGATGTCCGTATAGATGATGGCGGCAGCGCCCGCGTCCTCGAAAACAAGTGCCAGATCACGAGCACTGGTCTCAGTCACCTCGACCCAGCCATCTACCGCGACCATGCCCCCGCGGGCGTCGATACCAACCGCGATTTGGTCAGGGAACAACCGGCAGGCCTCGCGCACCAGGGTCGGATCGCGCTGGGCCACGGTGCCGAGGATGACCCGTGTCACACCCGCCTCAAGCCAATGCTCGATCGCCCTGAGGTCGCGAATACCGCCGCCGAGCTGTATCTTGAGACCGCCCACGGCGATAATGTCGGAAACCACCTCGCTATTGATCGGACGGCCGGCGAAGGCGCCGTTCAGGTCCACCACGTGCAGCCAACGAAAACCCATGGCGGCGAAGGCGCGAGCCTGGCCCGGGGGGTCATCGGAGAACACCGTAGCGCGGTCCATGTCCCCCTGGACGAGACGCACGCAAGCACCGTCTTTGAGATCGATCGCCGGGTACAGCGTCAGCGCCATCAGAGATTCTTGATATAGAACGCGCCGGCGATCATCTCGCCATCGACCTCGTGGTAGCGGTCGAGCACGCCCCAGCGTTCGTAGCCGCATGATTCGTAGAGCTTGATCGCGCGCTCCTGGATCACGCGCACGTCAAGTCGCATGACGCGGAAGCCTGCATCGCACGCCGCGGTCTCCGCCGCCTCCAGCAGTAGTCGGGCAAGGCCGTGACCGCGCGCCCAGGGGGCCACGAAATGAGTGTCGATATGCGTCGCGAAATGCCCTGCCTCAAAATTCGCTGACGGTTTAATGAGCTGCACCGAGCCCGCCACCGAGCCATCCACATGGCCGAGCAACAGCACGCGCTCGGGCACCAGGATGACACCGCGCCAATAGGCCTCCAGGCTCTGCCGCGGCGGCGGCGTGACCCAGCCGAAGCCGATACCGCCCTCGATCGCCGCAACCGTGGCGGCGCAGAGGTCCGCCAGCTCGCCGCGGGCGAAGCGCTCCACCTCGCTGACGGATAACTCCGCCATCACGGCCTCCAAGCGAGAAAGTTTGAGATCACGGCAAGCCCAACCTGCTGACTCTTCTCAGGGTGGAATTGGGTGCCGACCATATTATCACGTCCGATCGCCGCCGTCACGGCACCGCCATGTTCGACTGTCGCCAAGCGTTCCTCACCGTCGACAACATCGAGTGCATAGCTATGCACAAAATAGCAGTGAGCACCCGGGTCGATGCCAGTGAAGACCGGATGCTCATGTTCTACTGTCAACGCGTTCCAGCCCATATGCGGCACCTTGATTGCCGCATCGTCTGGCTCGAGATGCGCCACCTCACCATCAATCCAGCCGAAGCCGTCATGGCTGCCGTGCTCGAGCCCACGGCGCGCCATCAGCTGCATACCGACACAAATGCCGAAGAAGGGCTTGCCCGCCTCACACACTCCCTCTTCCAGGACATCACGCATGCCGGGCACCGCCTCGATCCCCGCCAAGCAGTCGGCAAAGGCGCCGACGCCAGGCAGCACAATGCGGTCGGCCACAGCAACCTCGTCGGCATTTGCCGTGACCACGATACGCTCGCCGTTCGCGGCGTGCTCGAAAGCCTTGGCCGCAGAGCGCAGGTTCCCCGAACCATAATCTATGATCGCGACGGTCATGATCCTAACACCATCTGCGGTGCAGGTCGGCGCTGGAAGACGGCGTCTAAGAACCGGCGGTCTGCCTCGGTTTGGTCGCGGCCCGAGGCCAACCCCACCATCACCCAGCCACTACGTTCATATTTTTCGCGCCGCCAATCATTGCCACTACAGCCAGCATACACGTTAAGCAACAAGAGCGCCGTAGCACCAACTTCCAGCGGCAGCCAGCCCTCGCCGACAGCGGCCTGGATCACCAAGTGTCCCGCCGCCAGCGCCAACGCAGCCAGCCACAGCCTGTAATAGACCGCCCACAGTGCACCGAATAAGAAGCCGCCCCAGGCAAAGCCCTCGCGCAGTGCGAGCGCCTCACCCGGCGATGTTTTACCGGCCTTCATGTGATAAGTGTAAAGGCGTGTGGCCATGGCTTAGCCGTGGGATGCACCCGAACCCAATACCCCCTTCGTCGAGGGCACCTTGGCCGCCGCCCGCTCATCAATCTCGACGGCCGCGCGCAAAGCCCGCGCAAGGCCCTTGAAGCAGGATTCGGCAATGTGGTGGCTGTTCTCACCGTAGAGGTTCTCCACGTGCAGCGTGGCGCCAGCAGCCTGGGCGAAGGCTTGGAACCACTCCTTGAACAACTCGGTGTCCACCTCGCCGACTTTGGGCCGCGGCAGTACGACTCGCCAGACCAAGTAGGGCCGCTGGCTGAGATCAATGGCAACACGCGTCAGGGTCTCGTCCATCGGCACCATAGCCTCACCCCAGCGGCGGATGCCGACGCGGTCGCCAAGCGCCTCTGCCACGGCAGCCCCAATGACGATGCCGGTGTCCTCGGTGGTGTGGTGCTGGTCGGTGTGCAAATCGCCTTCAGCCTTAACTTCCAGATCGATCAGACTGTGGCGCGAAAGCTGCTCCAGCATATGATCGAGGAAACCGATTCCGGTCGCCACCTCATAACGGCCTGAGCCGTCGAGATTGAGCGTTACTTGAACCTTGGTCTCGCGCGTCGCGCGCTCAAGCGTCGCCTTTCGCATCAGGGCCTCCTGAGTTGTCGCGCCGCCCTTGTATCAGGAACCGCCACTTGACCCAAGCCGCAGGACAGCCAATCTAAGGGCTTTCCAGGAAAGGCTCTCAATGACATCCACAGATGATGGCCTTTGGCACGGCACCACCATCCTGTCGGTGCGCAAAGGTGATACCGTGGTCATCGCTGGCGACGGCCAGGTGACCTTCGGCCAGACCGTGATCAAAGCCAATGCGCGCAAGGTGCGCCGCCTCGGCGATGGCGCCATCGTGGCCGGTTTCGCCGGCGCAACAGCAGACGCTTTCACGCTCTTCGAACGCCTCGAAGGCCGCCTGGAGCAGTATCCCGACCAGCTCACCCGCGCCTGTGTGGAGTTGGCCAAGGACTGGCGCACGGACCGCTATTTGCGCCGCCTCGAAGCCATGCTGGCGGTGGCCGATGCCGAGATCTCGCTGGTGCTCACAGGGACGGGTGACGTGCTGGAGCCGGCAGACGGCCTCATCGGCATCGGCTCTGGCGGACCTTTCGCGCTTGCCGCCGCGCGCGCCCTAATCGATATCGATGGTCTCGACGCCGAGACCATCGCCCGCAAGGCCATGGGTATCGCCGCCGATATCTGCGTTTACACCAACACCGAAGTCGTCGTCGAAAGCCTCGGAGAAAGTGCATGACCGAATTCAGCCCGCGCGAGATCGTCTCCGAACTCGACCGTTTCATCGTCGGTCAGAACGACGCCAAGCGCTCGGTCGCCATCGCGCTGCGCAACCGCTGGCGACGCATGCAGCTCGATGACGACCTGCGCGAAGAAGTGCTACCCAAGAATATCCTCATGATCGGCCCCACCGGCGTCGGCAAGACTGAGATCGCGCGCCGGCTGGCGCGCCTCGCCCAGGCGCCCTTCGTCAAAGTCGAGGCGACCAAGTTCACGGAAGTTGGCTATGTCGGGCGAGATGTGGAATCTATTGTCCGCGACCTCGTCGAACTCTCGCTCGCCATGACCCGCGAGCGTCACCGTGCCGCGGTGTGCGCACGCGCCGAAGCGACGGCAGAGGAGCGCGTACTCGACGCGGTCTGCGGCGAGAAGGCGAGCGCCGAGACACGCCAGAAGTTCCGCAAGATGCTGCGCGAGGGCACGCTCGCCGAGCGTGAAATCGACGTCGAGGTGCAGGAGGCCGGCATTCCCGGCATGCCGACCTTCGACATTCCCGGCATGCCTGGCGCCAGCATGGGGATGATCAACATCAACGAGATGCTCGGCAAAGCCATGGGCGGACGCACCAAGACCCGGCGTATGCGCATCGATGAGAGCTACGAGGTGTTGATGGCGGAGGAGAGCGACCGTCTGCTCGACGAGGAGCGCGTGGTGCGCGAGGCCATCACTGCGGTCGAGCAAAACGGCATCGTCTTTCTCGACGAGATAGATAAGATCTGCGCCCGCACCGAGAAGATGGGCGCCGATGTCAGCCGCGAGGGTGTGCAGCGCGATCTGCTGCCGCTAATTGAAGGCACTGTGGTGGCGACCAAGCACGGCCAAGTGCACACCGATCATATTCTGTTCATAGCCTCCGGCGCCTTCCACCTGGCCAAGCCCGCGGACCTGCTGCCCGAGCTCCAGGGCCGCCTTCCCATCCGAGTCTCGCTCGATCCCCTCGACAAGGACGATCTCGTGCGCATTCTACGCGAGCCCGAGAACAGCCTGATCCGGCAATATACCGCCTTGCTCGGCACCGAGGAGGTCACCCTCGACTTCACCGACGACGGCATCGAAACCATCGCTAGCCTCGCCGCAGAGGTCAACAGCGGGGTGGAGAACATCGGTGCCCGCCGGCTGCACACGGTGATGGAGCGCCTTCTGGAAGAGATTAGCTTCAGCGCTACCGACAAGCCCAGCACCAGCATCACCATCGACGCAGCCTTCGTCGAAGAGAACATCGGCGACCTGGTACGCAACGCGGATTTGACCAAGTTCATTCTGTGAGCGAACGATATCGCCCTGTCGGGCAGTCCGCGCGTGCCAGCAATTACCGTTCCGCAGCAGCTCCTCGGCTTGTGCCCGGCCCCGGTCGGCATACATTTTTCTCTACCAACTCGCCCGTGATCACTCCTTGTGGGGGCTCTGTCACCGCGTGGTATTCCGAGACCGAAGCTACCTCTGTGATTGCGGCCGGCATCATTTAAGAGGTCGCCTTTCAGGCCAGCGTTGACGAACCCGCAATCCGTTCGGAAATAAGCATCTAGATCCGCTCCTTTATCTGAGTCGGATATGGTTCGCCCTAATCCTCCGCGTCCTTACTACCACGCCTTCCTTAGCAGAACATAGAATGCCCCGCCGCCGCCGTCGCGGGGTTGTGCTTGCTCGATGGCGAGAATACGGCCGGCATTGGGGGCTTCGGCCAGCCAACGCGGCAGCGCCTGGCGCAGCACGCCTTCGCCGTGCCCGCCCTTGCCGGTGATGATCAGCAGACAGCGGCGGCCGGCCGATTGCTGGCTGGCAATAAAGATATTCAGTGCGTGATGGGCTTCGCTCTGGGTGTGGCCGTGCAGGTCCAGCCGCGCCTCGATCGCGGTCTGACCGCGGCGCAGGCGCTGAGCGCTGCGCTTGTCAAGCCCAGCCGTGCGGCCCGGCTGCACCGGTGGCAGCTGGCTCACCGGGCGTGCCGGGCGACCACCTTTTGCTGCCGGCGCTGGCTCATCCTCGTTGTTGCCATCGCGGCCTGGTAAGCGTATGTCGCCGCGCGTGACGCGGCGCCACAGCGCTAGGTCCTCAGGGCTCAGCCCCGGCGGGGGCCCGGCCCGCTCACGCCGCCTCTGGCTCATCGACGATCACGATGTGGACGCGGCGCGGGCCGTGGGCGCCGAGCTCGATTTTTAAGGCGATGTCGCCGGTGCGCGAGGGCCCGCTGATCAGGCTGACAGCGCGCGGCAGGTCGCCGGTGACCCGCAGCCGCGCCATGGCATCATCGAGAGTGCCCTCGATGCGGCTCGCACGCAGCACCACCACAGCTGTCTCAGGCACGAAGCTTGCCATGTGCGGGTTATCGGCATTAGCGGTCATGACCAGGCTGCCGGTCTCAGCGATGCCGGCCGCGGCTTGGGCCAGACAGACCTGATCGGCGATGCCCGGCGTACCGCGAGTGATCTCCAGCATCGCCTGGGTGTTCCAGGGCACGGTGTCGAAGTCCGTATCCGCCGTCGCCATAATCGCCGCCGGTAGGTTCTGGCCTGCCAGATAATTAGAGACGGCCGCCGGCAGCGCCGCCATATCAGGGATACGCACGACTGTTGCGGCGACGGCCTCGGCCTGCTTGGTAAACAGCACAAGGCGCGCCTCACCCTCGACCTGGCCGCGGGCGGGGATCGGAGCAGGCACCGGGCGCGGGCCGCGGTCGGTACCGGGTTTGCGCCCGATGCCGGCCCGTACCTTGGCGAGAATATCGTCGCGAGCGCTCATTTGCGACCCTTCCACTGGCTCTGAAAAGAGCGGCGCGCCGGTGCCGGCATGTCACGCACCGAGGTCCAGGCGCCAGCCAGCGGCAGCCGGCGGATGCGGCCGTCACGAGCCAGCAAGCGCATGCCGTGCACGGCAATGGCGGTTGCCCAGCGATAAAGCACCGGACGCTGCGCCAGCCAACGCCAAAAGGCAAGACCAAAGCGTTGGCGGAGTGGTTGTATCTTGCTTTCGAACTCCTGGCGCCGCCATTCCCGCATTAACTTGGGCAGGGGAATGCGCATGGGACAGACGGATTCGCAGCGACCGCAAAAGGTCGATGCATTGGGCAGGTGGCGGGCACGCTCGATGCCGACCAGAGCCGGGGTCAGCACGGCGCCGATGGGACCGGGATAGACCCAGCCATAGGCATGGCCGCCGACGGCGCCGTAGACCGGACAGTGGTTCATGCAGGCGCCACAGCGCACGCAACGCAACGCCTCCTGGAAGGGCGTGCCGAGCCAACCCGTACGGCCGTTGTCGAGGATCACCACGTGGCAGGACTCGGGGCCCCCTTCCGCGTCTGTGCGCCGCGGGCCTGTCGACAACGTGGTGTAGGCCGCCATCTCCTGACCCGTGGCCGAGCGCGCCAAAAGGCGCAGCACGGTAGCGAGGTCGTTGAGGGTCGGGATGACCTTGTCGATAGTCGCGAGCACGATATGCATCTTGGCGAGCCCCTGGCTGAGGTCGCCGTTGCCTTCATTGGTGACGATCACCGAGGAGCCAGTCTCGGCGATGAGAAAATTAGCGCCAGTCAAGCCCACATCGGCCTCGAAATAGCGTTCGCGCAGAACCTGGCGCGCCTCGCCCACCATATCAGAAATCTCGACCAGCCGGCGGGCGGGATCGAGCGCGGCGTGGCTGTCGCGGAAAAGGTCGGCAACCTGCTCCTTGGTCTTGTGGATAGCCGGGCCGATGACGTGGCTCGGCGGCTCGTCTGCGAGCTGCAATATGTATTCGCCAAGATCGGTCTCAATGACCTCGATGCCTTCATCCTCTAGGAAGGGATTGAGCGCAATCTCCTCCGAGATCATGGTCTTACTCTTGGCCATGAGCTTGGCATCGACCGAGCGGCAGAGCCCCAGAATGATGCGCCGTGCCTCCTCACCGTCACGCGCCCAGTGCACGATGGCACCCTGTTCGGTTGCCTTAACCTCCCACGCTTCAAGGTAATGGTCGAGGTTCTCGAGTGTGTGGTTGCGGATATCACGACCGGCGTTGCGCAGGGCCCCAAACTCGGGCAGGCGTTCCACCGCAGTGGCACGCGCGTCGCCGAAGTTGGTGCGCAGCAGGCCAAGCGCTTCCTGTAGCTGGTCATCGTGCAGCGCCTTGTGAGCGATCTCCTTGAAAGCGGACGAGTTGACCTGCATCATCCGCGTCCTATAGCCGGACCGCTCTCGCCCGCCAGGACCTCTGCAACATGGCGCACCTCGACGTCGCTGTTCTCGCGCGAGAGCTTACCGGCCATGTTAAGCAAGCAGCCGAGATCGCCCGCGAGCAGAGTCTGCGCACCGCTAGCTGCGACGGCTTCCGTCTTCTGGCCGACAATCTTGCCCGAGACTTCAGGATATTTGACGCAGAACGTGCCGCCGAAGCCACAGCATTCTTCCGCTCCCTCCAGCTCACTCAGACTGAGGCCCACGACCGAGCCAAGCAATTTCCGCGGCTGCTCCTTAACGCCGAGCTCGCGCAGGCCTGAACAAGAATCATGATAGGTGACCGTGCCCTGATGACTAGCGTCGACCGCCTCAACACCGCGGCAATTGACCAGAAACGAGACCAGCTCCCAGGTCTTCTCGGCGAGCAACTCGGCGCGCGCTGACCAGACGGGATCGCTCGCCAGCAACTCGGGAAAATAAACTTTGATTTGAGCCGCGCAGGAGCCCGACGGCGCCACTACACAATCGAAGTTCTCGAAGGTGGCTATGACATCACGGGCAATGTTCGCCGCGCCCTTGAAGTCGCCCGAATTGAAGGCCGGTTGGCCGCAACAGGTCTGGTTCTCAGGCACATACACGCGACAGCCCGCCGTCTCCAGCAACTTGACGGCAGCAAAGCCGACACCGGGTCGGAACAGATCGACCAGGCAGGTCACGAAGAGGCCGACATCGACCGCGTCGCGGTTCATAACGATGGTTCCTTACCAGGTAACTCGGGTGAGGCGGAACCTAGCGCCGCGCGGACTCGACGTCCAGCCCGCGTGGGAGCAGCAGATATGCGTGGCCCGCGCTCTTCATGCGCCCGGCGATATCAGCAGCCGCATCGCCATGACCCCAATAGACGTCGCCACGCACCGGACCGCGGATGGCACCACCGGTGTCCTGGGCAATCATCAGGGACTGCAACGGCGCCCCATCTGGTGTGGTGGTATCGAGCCAGACCGGCGTCGACAGCGGCACGAAGCGGCGATCGACGGCCAGACTGCGGCCGGCGGTCAGCATCGCACCTTGAGCGCCGACCGGGCCATCGCCGTCGAGCACGTCAAAGAAGACATAAGACGCGTTCTCGTTCATCAGCGCCTGAGCCCCGGTGGGATTAGCGTCGAGCCAAGCGCGGATCGTCTGCATCGACATGGCCTCGCGCGTCACCTCGCCACGGGCGATCAGCAGGCGGCCGACGGCAGTGTAAGGATGGCCGTTCTGGGCTGCATAGCCAACGCGCAACATGCGCCCGTCGTCAAGCGCGATGCGGCCCGAGCCCTGGATATGCAGAAAGAAGGCGTCCACGGGATCGTCCACCCAGACGATCTCCAAGTCACGTGCATTGAGAGCGCCAGCGGCGATCGCAGCACGATCGGCGTAAGGCTTGAGGCGACCATCGACGACTTGCCCGGCAATGCGCTCGCCTACCAGCTCTTTGCGAAAATCACCCAGGTTGACCATGACCAGCTCTCCGGGTCGCCGGTGTAACGGTGTCGCGTAGCGTTCGCTTCGCGTCAGTGAGCCGTTGAGTGAGGCCTCGTAGTAACCCGTATACAAACCCTTGCGTTTCTTGCCGTCGGCGGCGGCATACGGGCGAAACCAGTGTTCAAAGAACACGCGCCCGTCCGCCGGGCCGGCCGCCAGCGCGGTACACATCGGCCGCCAGTCGGCGACCTGGCCAGCAATACCCATGGTGCGCTCGTCAGGCAGGCTCGCCAGCCGATCACAGGAGCGCGCCAAAGCGCCGAGCGCCTGGCCCTGGTCGTCAGAGCCCCAGCCGGGGAGTGCGGCGAAGGAAACGCGGGTGAGCTGTAACGAAGGCTCGGCAAGCGGCAGCTTGTCCTTGAGCGTGCAGGCGGCAAGCAGCGCCGCCAGAACCAATGCCGCGAGACGCTCAGTCCTCACTGTCGGTGTCGATGAGCTGCCAGTTTGGATCGCTCGAGCGGGTGTCGCGCACGAAGGTCCAGATGTCGGTAATCTTCGCTACTGTCACCGCATCGCCGTCTATCACACCGCCCTCACTGTCGCGCAGCACGTTGACCTGCTCGGTCAGAAACTTGACCGTCAGCTGTGCCTTGCGGCCAGCCATCTCAGCGCCAACAATATCAGCCAAGATAAAGGAAACCAGTGTGGTCTCGAGGCTCTCGCCGGCCTTCTCGCGACGATCAATCTCGTCAGCAAAACCTTCGTAGACCGATCCAGCCAGCAGCGCCTTAAGGCTGTGTTTGTCGCCGCTGGCGTACGCTTCCAGTATTGTTTCAAAAGCGTAGCGCGCCCCGTCGAGAAACTGGCCCTCGCTGAAGCCAGGATCGGCGATCTTGATCTGGGTCATACCGGCCGGCCCGCGGCGCGGCGGCGGCGGCGGTGCACCCTCCTCTTCGAGCGTCTCGTCGCGCTGTCCGTTGCGATCGGGAAGCGGTATCACTTCGCCGGCATCACGGCGGTGATGCTCAGGCGGCGGATGGTGGCCGGTGCGCCGGCCCAGCACGCGATGCAGACGCAGCACCAGGAACGCCGCAATCATCGCGAAGATAAATAGGTCGAAAAACTGTAGTCCCTGCATGCCATACCTGGCTTCGCCACCGTCGCCATGCGCGAAATACGCCTCCCTTAAGGCGCTATCGGCCAGCGCAGCTTGACTGTAGTCTTTCCGCCGCCGTCGGTCCAGCCACTGGCGGTGGCGTGTAAAGTATCCCACATGGGGGCTTGCACAGAGGAGAACAAGCGTGGCGTTGGTGCTTTTAGCATTTCTTATCGGCCTGCCCTTGGTCGAGATCGCAGGATTCGTTTATATCGGCGAGGAGATCGGCGCCGCAGCCACTGTCGTCGTGACAGTACTAACGGCTGTGCTCGGCGTCGCCATCGTGCGCATCCAGAGTTCCGGCGTGGCCAAACGCATCCGCGCCGCCTTCGCCCGCAACAAAGAGCCCGTGGCCGAGACAGTCGAGGGCCTGGCGCTCGGGCTTGCTGGCATATTGCTGTTCCTGCCCGGCTTTGTCAGCGATACGGTTGGCGCGCTTCTCTTAGCGCCACCGTTGCGCTATCTAGTGGTTTGGTTGCTGCTCGGCTATTTGTGCAGGCGTGTCGCCGCATCGCGATTGCACAGCGAGCATATACTTGAAGGCAAGTACCGCGACGTCACGCCAAGCGACAAGGACAGCTCGTCATGATCCTGACGCCGCATGGCGAATCCGAACTCAATGTCGTCGCCGGCGTGATGCCGACCGATCCCAGAATCCGCGATCCCAAGCTGGCGCAGGAGAGCCGCAGCGCTCGACGTTCCGATCACCATCAAGCCGCTGGTGTGCAGCGCCGTGCCTAAACCTGAGACATCAGCCCTCCGACCTCACCCTGGCGACCGCCTGGTCCGATTTGCGCATTTCCCTCATGCCTAAACGCTAGTGGCCTAGGGTCGAGGCTGTTTTCCACTCCTCATCAGGTTGTCTCCCTCCCTCATCCATGATAGCCAGCGCCAACCTCTGTAGAACAGGAAATCAACCATGGCCGACGAGACCAGCGAAGCGGCAGCCGAGCAACAACACGCCGGCGGCGCTGAGCCGCAGCTTCTCATCCGTACCCAGTATGTGAAGGATCTATCCTTCGAGAATCCGCACGCACCAGCCAGCTTGCGCGAGAGCGCGGCCCCACAGATTGAGATCTCGGTCTCGGTAAACGGCAAATCCATGGAGGGTGACGACCACGAGATCGAGCTCATCCTCACGGCCAGTGCCAAGCGTGGCGACGAAGTCGCCTTCGTTGCGGAGCTGACCTATGCCGGGGTATTTCATCTTTCGGGCTTCACGCCTGAGCAGCTGCACCCGCTAGTCATGATCGAGTGCCCGCGCCACCTCTTCCCCTTCGCCCGGCGGGTGCTAGCCGACTGCACACGCGACGGCGGCTTCCCGCCCCTGATGCTCGACCCGATCGATTTTCTGGCCCTCTACCGTCGCTCCCAGGACGCGGCGGCAACCGAAACCAGTGGCGGCAACGGTCAGCAAAATAATGCCTGAGCTACATCGGCAAGGTTGCAAACACAAAATGGAGCTGATGTCCCTTTATTAGGACATCGCAAGTTATTAGGACATCGCAAGTCAGTTCCGTCGCCAAACGGGCTTTTTCAGGGTTTCGATAAAGGCGTCATGGGCGGCGAGCTCGTTAGCGTTGGCGGTGTGGGAGCGAGGCGAGCGCGGCTGCCGGGTGCTGCGAGCTGCTATGGTGGCCGGTTCGGCAGCAGCTGTCTCCGCTAGATTGAGACCCGCCTGACGGCCGCCGACTAGCTCCACATAGACATCGGCCAGCAACGCCGCATCAAGCAGGGCACCGTGATGGGTGCGAGCCGAGTTGTCTATGCCGAAATGCTTACACAGAGCATCGAGACTCGCCGGCGCGCCGGGAAATTTTCGCCGTGCCATTTGTAGGGTGTCGATCGCACGTGCCGTGTCGATGGGTGGGTGGCCGAGGCGCTCAAACTCCGCATTGAGAAAACCGAGATCAAAGCTCGCATTGTGGATCACCAGCCTAGCATCGCCGAAAAACGCTTCCATCTCTGCGACAATTTCGCCGAACAGTGGCTTGCCCGCAAGATGAACGGTACTGATGCCGTGGATGGCCTCGGCCTCCGCCGGCACCTCGCGCTCAGGATTGATGTAATGGTGAAAGCTTTCACCAGTGACGGCTCGATTAATCAGCTCTAGGCAACCGATCTCGATGATACGGTCGCCGCCACGAGCATCAAGGCCGGTGGTCTCGGTATCGAGAACAATTTCACGCACCGCGCGGTTTCCTTGCCAGACGTCTGAGCAGACCGGGGTCGGATAGTATCTTGCAGATATGCTTGATCACACTCAAGGATAGTTTGCGCCCGAGCCCGGTAGGAATAACAAAATCGGCGCGGTGGCGCTTCTCCGCATCCGGCGTCTGCCGCACGAGAATGCCGGCGAGCTTGGCCTCGGTCATGCCAGCCCGACGTAGGGCCCGGTGGCGTTGTACGAAGCTCGGCGCTGAGACCACCGCCACATAGTCGCAGCGGCTATCACCACCAGTTTCGAACAGCAGCGGCACATCGAGCACCACGAGTGGTACGCCGAGCGCTCTAGCTCGCCGTAAAAAGCACTCGCGCGCCTCACTGACCCACGGATGTAAGACGCTTTCGAGGCGTCTAAGGTCTTCTGGTTTGGCAAACACCATGGCGCCCAAACGCTTGCGATCAATCCTGCCGTTTTCGGCCACGACACCGGGAAACATCGCCTGCACAGCGCCATAGCCCCGTCCGCATGGCGCCATTATTTCGTGCACCGTCGCATCGGCGTCAAACACCGCTACACCGAGACGGCGGAAAGTCTCCGATGCTTGGCTTTTCCCCATAGCAATACCGCCTGTAAGACCAAGCACAACAGGCCGCCGCGCTTTCACGGCATCAGATCCGCCAACATGAAGTTCCGCAAGCCCTCGTCAACCTCGGGTTCACACCCAAACCACGCAGCAAAGCTTGGGCGAGCTTGATGCAGCAACATACCGAGCCCATCAACACAGCGCAGCCCACGCGCGCGCGCGGTACTCAGCAGAGCGGTCTCAAGGGGCACATAGACGATATCCGCAACAACCGCCTCGTCATCAAGCGCGTCGAGCGACACTTCCAACGGTTCCTTGCCTACCATGCCGAGGGTGGTAGTATTCACTACCAGACCACAGCCGGCCACAGCGTCGCTGCGCGCGTCCCAAGCTACCACCTCGATACCCGCAGCGAGCTCGTCCGCTAGAGCTTCTGCGCGACTTCGCGTGCGGTTGGTGAGGCGTAGCGCCGGCACGCCTGCCTCTAATAGTCCAATAAGTATCGCGCGGGCCGCTCCACCAGCCCCGAGCACCAAAGCGGCTTGATCATTCCGCCATTCGCCGACGCAATCCCCAAGGTTCGCTATGAAGCCATAAGCGTCGGTATTACTACCGGTTAGGCTCCCATTCTTCTCAACCACAATAGTGTTGACGGCGCCGATCCGCCGTGCCGTCTCCTCCATATTATCGACCACGGCAAAAGCCTTCTCCTTGTGCGGCACCGTCACATTACAGCCGACAAATCCTAGTGCCGGCAGTGCTTTAATTGCTTGAGCGATTCTCTCCTCTGACACTGCGAGAGGTAGATACGCACCGTCGATGCCATAACGCTCGAGCCAATAGCCGTGTAAGCGCGGTGAGCGTGAATGGCTTACCGACAAGCCCATGACACCGGCAAGCTTTGTTTTTCCCGTATATATCATTACTCTACTATTTGCTGATCGCGTAAATATGATAAGAGTGCCAATAATGGTAATCCCAGAATAGTGAAATAATCACCATCTATAGATTCAAAGAGATGCACACCATATTCTTCCAAGCGATAAGCACCGACAGTCGAGCAGACCTTCTCCCCTACCGCGGTTAAATAGTTTTCAAGAAAAGCATCAGAAAAGTCGTGCATTATAAGATAGGGACTCTCGCAATGCTGCCACTGTATCACTCCATCCCGCACCACAGCGACAGCCGTTGCCAAGGCGTGTCGGCGACCACGCAAAGTCACTAAGTGGGCCCTAGCCTGATCTGTAGTCTCGGGTTTATCGAACCAGCGCCCATCACAGTGAAGAATTTGATCGCCACCAATAACCAGGGCGCCAGGGTGTCGCGACGAAACCACCGCAGCTTTGCGGATGGCCAGAACCAAAGCAGTATCTACCGCACTTCTACCGTCTGCCACCATCTCCATCTTTACAGAATTTTCATCTATGTTCGCCGGATCGATTGTTACACCAAGACCAGCAGCTTTTAGAAGGACGTGGCGGGAGCTGCTAGCCGAAGCTAGCACTAGGGTAATCATATCTCTTCCGGTATTGCGCGATAAAGTTGTAGGATCGCTGCAGCTGTCTCTTCAATTGACCGCCGAGAAACATCAATTATTGGCCAATCATGACGTGTGAAAATGCGTCGTGCATCGCTAATTTCACGTCGCACCATATCAAGATCCGTATACTCGGTACTACGCATATCTTTCAGAGCGATAACACGGTTGCGACGAATTTGCACAAGACGGCTCGGAGATGTAGTTAAGGCCACAACCAAAGCGGTACTCGTGGCCAGACTATCCTCAGGGAAAGTCGAGTTACTGACAAAAGGTACGTTAGCAGCCTTAATACCTCGATTGGCGAGATAGATGCAGGTTGGTGTCTTCGACGTGCGCGAAACACCAACTAGAATCACATCAGCCTTATTCAGATTATCGATAGCATGCCCATCGTCGTGAGCAAGTACAAACTGCATGGCCTCAATACGATTATAATATTCACTGTTAAGAGCATGCTGGCGCCCAGGGGTATGCTGTACTTCAGTACCCAAAGTATTACTTAGCACGTCCATAACTCCTGCGAGTACGTCAACGCAGGGTACGTTAAGTTCGTAGCAGCCAGCTTCCAGTACATGACGAAGCTCCGGCTTGACTAAAGTGTAGAGAACAATACCAGGATGGGAACGTATAGATTGCAACACCTTCTCTATCTGCTCTAAGCTACGCACCAAGGCCCAGCTATGTTCCGCAGGATCACCGACTGAGAACTGTGCCATCGATGCACGCGCTACTGTGCTTACGGTCTCACCGGTCGAATCTGAGATTAAATGCAGATGAAAGGGTATCGCGCTCATGTGTATAACTTCACTGAGATTGGGGATATCTAGATCTCATTAGCGCAACTCGCAATTTTTTCCGATATCACGCACAAACTGCTCATGAATAGCTCAAACTATCCCCCTGTTGATAATCCCACCGTTAAGTGGCTTCATAATAATCCTATCCCAACAATTAACACTCACATATATAGCGACTTCGAGCCACTTACTAACAGGACTATCCACTGTAGCTATGTCAATTCACCAATCTTTCTCAAGATCTGTGGATAAAAGATAATCCCCATGATTTTCGCCCATCTACAACAACAATATTTCTTACTATTTAAGAATAGATTCTAGAAAGAGAACATAGGATCTGTGGAAAAATGAGAAAGCCACTGTTATGTGCGTTACGAGGTGAAGTGTTATCACAGCCACCAGTGTGGCTAATGCGGCAAGCGGGACGTTATCTGCCGGAATATCGAGAGCTGCGGGCTGAGGCGGTAGATTTTCTCAATTTTTGTTATCGACCTGAGCTCGCCTCTGAAGCGACGCTGCAACCGGTTCGGCGCTATGGCATGGATGCGGCAATCGTTTTTTCAGATATTCTCGTAATACCTGATGCCATGGGTGTTGATGTAAGTTTTGTAGAAGGTGTGGGACCAGTGCTGAAGCCGATCGATGACTACAGTAGTCTCTCGGTCGATAGTGTTACCGAGTATCTTGAGCCAGTCTATGAAACGTTACGTCGGGTTGTTACAGCCTTGCCTAAATCTTGTACACTTATTGGCTTTGCCGGAGCGCCATGGACACTTGCTACATATATGATTGAAGGTGGCACCAGCCGAGATTTTTCTACTACCAAGCGCCAGGCCGTTAGCGAAACAGATAGTTTTTTTTCTTTGCTTATGTTGCTTGTCGAGGCGGTGACAGAGCATCTTATAGCACAGGTTAAAGCCGGTGCTGAAGCACTACAGATTTTTGACAGCTGGGCCGGTGTGGTTCCGGCTGAGGCTTTCGAGCGTTGTTGTTTGGCTCCAGTGGCAGAGATCACACGACGTGTTAAATCTCGTTATCCCGATGTGCCAATTATAGCTTTTCCACGCGGAGTTGGAATTGGCTATCAAGGCTATGCGACGGCAACAGGTGTTGACGGACTATCTTTGGATTCAAGTATACCGGCAAAATGGGGTGCAGCGCTTGATGCCATTACCGTGCAGGGAAATTTGGATCCACAATCGCTTGTCGTAGGCGGCGAGCAGATGTCCTTGGCGGCACGTAAAATTCTTGCTGATATGGCTGGGCGCAGCTTTATTTTCAATCTCGGCCATGGCGTAGTGCCAGACACGCCTGTTGAGAATGTTGCTGAATTAATCTCGCTAGTGCGGGGTAGTCCAACGTGAAGAAGAGAGCGGTTATTATTTTTAATCTCGGCGGACCAGATTCGCTAGAGGCTATCCAGCCCTTTCTTTTCAACCTCTTTTCTGATCCAGCGATTATTTCACTACCCGGGCCACTAAGGCGGCTGCTTGCTAAGCGAATTTCAACAAAGCGCGCACCGATCACACGTGAGATTTATGCTCATATCGGTGGATGCTCGCCATTACTGGAACTGACCCGCGCGCAGGCAGAGGCGCTGGAGCAGACACTGGGTGACGGCTATCGTGTCTTTGTCTGTATGCGCTACTGGCACCCCATGAGTGAGGTTGTGGCAAAGGAAGTTGCCGTCTGGCGACCTGATGAGATTGTATTGCTACCGCTTTACCCGCAGTTCTCCACTACCACCACAGAGTCATCGCTGGTGGACTGGCAACGTCACGGCCTTGATCAGCCATGCGCGGTTATTGGCTGTTATCCGACCGAGGATGGCTTGGTACATGCCCACGCAGAGAGACTTGCGATGGCTCTCGAAGGCCTCGAGAGGCCGCGAGTACTATTTTCCGCCCATGGCTTGCCGGAATCGGTGATAGCACGTGGTGATCCCTATCAGTGGCAGGTGGAACAAACGGTTGGAGCGGTGGTCAAGGCTATTGGTGCCGCCGATCTCGATTGGGTAATTTGTTATCAGAGCCGAGTCGGCCTACAACGCTGGATTGGACCCACGACAGAGGATGAAATTCGCCGTGCAGGGAATGACGGTGTGTCGCTTGTCGTAATGCCGATCTCGTTTGTCTCGGAGCATTCGGAGACCGTTGTCGAGCTTGATATTGAATATCGAGCTTTAGCAGAGAGCAGCGGTGTAACTGCTTATAGACGGGCCCCGGCTTTGGGTACGGACCCTGCCTTTATCAAGGGGTTGGCCAATCTTGTGCGCGCAGCACGTGTAGATGCGCCGAACTTGCAGGATGCTGGGCGCCTATGTCCAGAAAGATGGTCGCGTTGTATCTGCCGGGCGGGGGGGATCCGATGAGCGAGTTTCTCAGCACCGTCTATCCCTGGCTGAAAGCGGTGCATATTATCTCCGTAATCTCCTGGATGGCAGGTATGCTCTATCTACCGCGCCTTTTCGTCTATCACTGCACGGCGGAGCCAGGCTCAGCACTGTCCGAGACCCTGAAGGTGATGGAGTCGCGGCTGCAACGGGTTATCATGACGCCGGCCATGGCTGTGACGTGGTTGTTTGGCTTGTTGTTGCTGGCTTCGCCCATGATAGATATTAGTGAGCATTGGCTGCAGGTAAAACTCGTGCTGGTTATTGCCATGTCGGTCATCCATGAGACTATGGCTCGCTGGCGGCGAGACTTTGCTGCCGATGTCAATCAGCGCTCGCAACGTTTCTACCGTATCGCGAACGAGGTCCCGACTTTATTGATGATCGGGATCGTGATACTCGTTATCACGAAACCATTCTAAGGCGCGATTTGACTTAGCTGAGTGCCTAGGATAGAAGAGCGCCGTCGGGGTTTGCGCTAGTGGGCGCACCATCTACTCCAGACTAAGATCTCTCTCAGCTAGCGATTCGAGACCATGGGCAGCCTTGCGCTGCGTTAGTCGGAAAACGAATCACTGCCGCTGTCTTTCCCACCCCCGTTGTGCACACGCCTCCATTCAAGGCACCGATGAACCTCAAGGAACTAAAAAATAAGATTCCAACGGAGCTTCTCGACTATGCTGAGAAGGCTGGGGTCGAGAACGCGAATACTATGCGTAAGCAGGATTTGCTGTACGCTATTCTCAAGCAATTAGCCGACCAAGGACAACCAATCTCCGGCGAAGGTGTGCTGGAGATCTTGCAGGATGGCTTCGGCTTTCTGCGCTCGCCGGAAGCGAATTATCTGCCGGGTCCCGACGATATCTATGTCTCTCCGAGCCAAATCCGTCGCTTCGGTCTGCGCACCGGCGACACCATCGAAGGCGAGATCCGGCAGCCTAAGGATGCGGAGCGCTACTTCGCGCTGCTTAAAATCAATACCGTTAACTACGAAACGTCTGAGGTTACGCGCCACAAGGTCCACTTTGACAACTTGACACCACTCTATCCGGACGAAGCGATCACGCTAGAGATCGACGATCCTACGGTTAAGGACAAAAGCGGTCGTGTCATTGATCTTGTGGCGCCTATCGGTAAGGGCCAGCGTGCGCTTATCGTAGCGCCGCCGCGTACTGGTAAGACCGTTATTCTGCAGAATATTGCCCATTCGCTTGAGGTGAACCACCCTGAGGTTTATCTCATTGTGCTGCTTATCGACGAGCGCCCAGAAGAAGTTACTGATATGCAGCGCTCGGTGAAGGGCGAGGTGATTAGCTCTACCTTTGACGAGCCGGCAACGCGCCATGTGCAGGTAGCTGAGATGGTGATAGAGAAAGCCAAGCGTCTCGTTGAGCACCAGCATCATGTAGTGATCCTACTCGATTCAATCACGCGACTCGGGCGCGCCTATAACACCGTCGTGCCATCTTCGGGCAAGGTGCTGACTGGTGGCGTCGATGCCAATGCCCTGCAACGGCCGAAGCGTTTTTTCGGCGCCGCGCGCAATATCGAGGAAGGTGGTTCGTTGACCATTATCGCGACCGCTCTGATCGATACCGGCTCGCGCATGGACGAAGTGATTTTCGAGGAGTTTAAAGGTACTGGCAATTCGGAAATCGTGCTCGACCGCAAGCTCTCTGACAAGCGAACCTATCCCTCGATCGATATTGGTAAGTCGGGTACGCGTAAGGAAGAACTGCTGGTTGAGAAGGGCGCTTTATCGAAGATGTGGCTGCTACGCCGTATTCTGACGCCCATGGGCCTTACTGACGCCATGGAATTCTTGCTTGAAAAACTGAAGAATACGAAAACCAATCAGGAATTCTTTGACTCCATGAACCAATAGGGCCGTCGATCCTCAAGCGCTACCCGGAGGTTTGCCGTGTCACGTGTTGGTAGGGATAGTCTCGCGCTTCGCCGCACTTTTACCATCGATGGTCAGGAGGTGGATTATTTTAGCCTCCCCGCGGTTGCTGAGGCTGGTCTCGGCGATCCCTCGCGGCTGCCGTTCTCGCTGAAGGTTCTGCTGGAGAACCTGCTGCGCTTCGACGATGACGGCAGCGGTGGCATAGATGACATTCGCACCTTGGCAAGCGGGGAGGGCACCGGCCACGAGATTGCCTATCGACCTTCGCGCGTGCTGATGCAGGACTTTACGGGCGTGCCGGCGGTGGTTGATTTGGCGGCTATGCGCGATGCCGTGGCCTCTCTCGGTGGAGATCCCGAGCGCATCAATCCCTTGGTGCCGGTCGATCTCGTCATCGATCATTCGGTGCAAGTCGACAATTTTGGCTCCGACAGCGCTTTTGCCGCGAATGTCGAGATAGAGATGCAGCGCAACCGTGAGCGCTATGCTTTTCTGCGCTGGGGTCAGCAGGCCTTCAAGAATTTCCGTGTTGTGCCGCCAGGTACCGGCATCTGCCATCAGGTTAATCTGGAATATCTTTCGCAGACCGTCTGGATTTCTGAGGATCTGAATGGGCGCAGCATCGCGTATCCTGATACTGTGGTTGGCACCGACAGCCACACCACCATGGTTAACGGTGTCGCCGTGCTAGCCTGGGGTGTTGGCGGCATTGAGGCCGAGGCGGCTATGCTCGGGCAGCCGATCTCAATGCTGATCCCGGAAGTGATCGGGGTAGCCTTGACAGGATCCTTGCCGCAAACCGCAACGATGACAGATCTGGCGCTGACACTCACGGCCATGTTGCGCGCTGAAGGTGTGGTTGGCAAATTCGTCGAATATACTGGTCCCAGCATTGATACGCTGAGCATTGCCGATCGCGCTACCATTGCCAATATGGCGCCGGAATACGGTGCCACCTGCGGCTTTTTCCCAATAGATCAGGCGACCATCGATTTTCTCGCCTTCAGTGGTCGCGATACCGCGCGCTGCCGCTTGGTTGAGGCTTACGCTAAGGCCCAGGGTATGTGGCGCGAGGCAAATGTACCCGAGCCCGCATTCACAAAGGTACTCGAATTCGATCTCTCGACCGTCGAGCCTAGCCTCGCTGGGCCTAAGCGGCCTCAGGATAGGGTCGCCTTGAGTGCCGCAGCAGCGTCATTCGACGAAACGCTGAGCGAGGCCTTCGGCCGCGTGCCAGGCAGCACTAAGAGCGCAGCGGTGGCGGGTGCCGACTACGACCTCGAAGACGGGGCTGTGACCATCGCCGCCATCACCAGTTGCACCAACACTTCTAATCCGGATGCCATGATCGGTGCCGGGTTAGTGGCCCGCAAGGCCCGTGCCAAGGGACTCAACGTTAAGCCCTGGGTTAAGACCTCGCTGGCACCAGGCTCCAAGGTGGTGAGCGACTATCTTTCTCGCGCCGGCTTGCAGGACGATCTTGATGCCCTTGGCTTCAATCTCGTCGGCTATGGTTGCACCACTTGCATCGGGAATTCTGGGCCTCTGCCCACAGCCGTCGGTAAGGCCATCGACGATGGCGATCTCGTGGTCTCCTCGGTACTTTCAGGCAACCGTAATTTCGAAGGCCGCGTACACCAGCAGGTGCGCACCAACTATCTTGCCTCCCCACCCTTGGTGGTCGCCTATGCGCTGGCGGGAAGCTTGCGCACGAACATCACCACGACCCCCCTCGGCGAAGACGCAGACGGCAATGCGGTGACGCTTGCCAACATCTGGCCGAGCCGCGACGAAGTGGCAAAGGCAGTAGCCGAGGCACTTACACCTGAAATGTATAGCGACGAATATGCTGACGTCTTCTCGGGCGATGCGGACTGGCAGGCGATAGCTACGTCCGTGGCGCAGACCTACGACTGGCCTGATTCCACCTATGTTGCCAACCCACCCTATTTTTTCGGCATGGCGGAGCAGCCCGGCGGTATTGGCGATATCACGGGCGCCCGTATCCTTGCGATACTGGGCGATTCGGTGACAACTGACCATATCTCGCCGGCTGGCAGCATCGCCCGCAATAGCTCAGCGGGCAACTATCTGATTAGCCTCGGCGTCAAACAGGCAGACTTCAACTCCTACGGCGCGCGGCGCGGCAATCACGAGGTGATGATGCGCGGTACCTTCGCCAACATCCACCTGCGCAATGAGATGGCGCCAGGCACGGAAGGCGGATGGACCCGTCTGATGCCGTCCGGCGAGCAGACCAGTATCTTTGATGCTGCCATGGCCTATGGCGAAAGCGGGACGCCGCTGGTCGTTGTGGCAGGCAAGGAATATGGCACCGGCTCGTCGCGCGACTGGGCTGCAAAGGGGCCGTATCTGCTCGGCGTGGGCGTGGTTATTGCTGAGAGCTACGAGCGTATCCACCGCTCAAATCTGGTAGGCATGGGCATCCTACCTTTGCAGTTTAAGGATGGCGATAACCGCATGAGCCTTGACCTCGATGGCAGCGAGATACTTTCGTTCGGCGGTCTGGCCACTGGGCTGACACCGCGTATGGAAGTAGCATGTACGATTACCAGCGCCGACGGTGCGATCCGGGAGTGCAACTTGATCTGTCGCATAGACACCGACAACGAGATGGACTACTTCCGCAATGGTGGCATCCTGCAATACGTGCTGCGCCAACTTGCCGCCGGATAGATCAGGCCTACTCCACCAGAAGTGATTGGCGCTTGAGGGGTCGGATGCCTACCTTGACGGGAGTGAACAACCGATTTCAGTCATGACGAAATTGCGCTCTCCGCTCTCCGCGCATCGCTCTTAACTCTCCTTTTATTGCTACGGTTCTGCCATCCGCCGTGACGACTTTCTGAACGTCATCGTGGGGAAGGTGGGCCTACCGAAGATCGCTGGGAACGGAGCTCATATGGGCTTAGGGAACAGATGGAGTGACCTGAGCCCCGAAAACTCCCTCATCTGATAGGAGAGTCCGTCACAGAGGAGACGGACATGAGGCAATCACGGTTCACCGAGGAACAGATCATCGCGATTTTGGCTGAGCAGGAGCGTGGCCTGAAGACGGCGGAGGTCTGCCGCGAGCACGGCATC
>JASLYQ010000023.1 GCA_030739735.1 Alphaproteobacteria bacterium
GAAGTTGGGGACGGTTTAAAGTGGACAAATCCGTTCTGGATCCATGTCTTAGGTCTCAAGAGATTTGTGCACCTGTATCACTTCTTCCTTGGGCAATTTGTGGTATGCGGCGCTGAAGTTCTCCTTGTGCCTTCCGAGGCGCACGGAGAGCTTGCTGCTATGGCCGTGGGTTAGCTCGGCGCCGAACTCCTCGAACATGCTTTCCACGCCGGGCACTGAGAGATTGGCGCTGATGGGGTGGGGGAAGAGCCCGCGCAGAGCCTTGCGGTGGCAATGATTTACCGATGGTTTCCAAAGTAGAGAAGGGTCGCCTAGCGTACCATCGCGACGGAATCGGGCAATGACATAGATTTGCCTGCACCCAATGAAAAGGGCTCCGGCCACGTCTTGCCGGAGCCCTTTTTGTATCATCTTGCCCTAATAGAGGTTCTGCGCCGAGACCATGGCGTAGAGCATGGGGATCGACAACATGGTGTTGGTGCGCGAGGCTAGCATCGCCATGCGGGCGGCCGCGGGCTTGGCATCTGCCTCTGCCTCGACGAGGCCGAGCGCGATCTGTTGCTTTGGCCAGATGATGAACCAAACATTGGCGGCCATGATCACGCCTATCCACATGCCAAAGCCGATGGTCGCATGCTTGCTGACATTGTCAGTCAGACCGAGCGCCAGCGCTTGGCCGATGTAGCGGTTGAGCGCCGCCAGTATCAGGCCCGTCGCCACCGTCGATAGCGCTGCCCAGCGGAACCAGAACAAAGCTTCTGGCGCGATGTACTTACCCACGGCTGGCTTCAGATCATCCGGGATCTTCGGCATGGTCGGAGCCTGAACGAAGTTGAAGTACC
The DNA here is from genome assembly GCA_030739735.1 of Alphaproteobacteria bacterium. NCBI lineage: Bacteria > Pseudomonadati > Pseudomonadota > Alphaproteobacteria > Alphaproteobacteria bacterium. Next base: position 843 of record JASLYQ010000023.1, read on the forward strand.
ACAACAGCCCGATCCACATGATACCGCTCAGCACATGCAGCCAGCGAAAGAAGAAGGCCCAGTATTCGTATTCCATTGCTCCCCTCCTGTCCGATTCAGGCGCCGCCGCCGGCAATGGCGCAAACCAAACACACCATGGCGACTGTGATGACCAATCCCATGGCAATTGTCATGGGTAACGATTCGAGTGGATTTTTCATGTAGTGTCTCTCCTACTCGCGTCCCTTCGCGGCTCGGCCGCGAATTGAAATTATTCTTTACCTTAGAACCTTTCCAGTCCTGAGGGAACCCGTTTGGTCGACCTCAGCGCCGCCAGAAGCTGGGCAGGAAAAGTACCAGCACGGTGAACAACTCTAGCCGCCCTAGCAACATGGCGGCGGCCAGCAACCATTTGGCGGAATCGGATAGGCTCGAGAAATTGCCGCTCGGCCCGATTACCTCGCCAAGCCCAGGCCCGACATTCGCTACCGCCGTCGCGGCCCCGCTTATGGAAGTGAGAAAGTCGTGGCCGTGTAGGGAGAGCCCCAGCGCCACCACGGCAAAGGCGGCGAAGAACAGGAAGTAAAAGCCAAGCACTGCACCGGTGACCGCCTCGGTGATCGGCTTGCCGTTATACTGCGCGCTGACCACGCCGTGTGGTCGCAGCATCTGTGCAATTTGGATTCGCGTTGTTGTGAGCAGTACCTGGAAGCGGAAGATCTTGATGCCGCCAGTGGTGCCTCCCGTACAACCACCGACGAACATGAGAAAGAACATGACAGTGAGCGCCAGTGAGCCCCATTGGCTGTAATCTGAGGCGCTGTAACCCGTGCCGGTCATGACCGATATGGTGTTGAATGCGGAAAGACGCAGCGCGGTCAATGGTGGCATCTCCAGGCGGAAGAAGGTCCACATCGTCATAAGGACCACCATGGATCCGGCGATGCCCAGGAACCATCGCACCTGGCTGTCGCGCAACAGATCGCGGAAGTTTCCACGCAGCGCTGCGACATAGAGCACGAAGGGTAGAGAGCCGAGAATCATGCCGACGGTGATGATAACGTCGACATGCGGGTTGGCGAACTGGCCTATGGAGCCGTCGACGGTCGAATATCCGCCCGTGGCAATGGTGGTCATGGCATGGCAGATAGCATCGAAGCGATCCAGACCCGCAAGCCAAAGCAGTAAGGCCCAGAGCAGGGTCAGCAGCATATAAGCGAGGCCGATTCCACCAGCCACCTGGGCTGCCCGGGGCAGGGCCTTTGCCGACTGGTCGGAGGACTCAGTGCGAAAAAGCTGCATGCCGCCGATGCGCAGGATCGGCAGGATAGCCACCGCCATGACCACGATGCCGATGCCGCCGAGCCATTGCAGCAGGGCGCGCCAAAGTAAAATGCCGGGCGGCGCATCGTCGAGCCCGCTGATTACGGTGGAGCCAGTGGTGGTGAGTCCCGACATGGCCTCGAAATAGGCATCGGCATAGGAGAGGTCGAGGCCGGAAAAACGAAACGGCAGGCTAGCAAAAGCGGTCAGCACCACCCAGCTTGCGGTGGTTAGTACGAAGGTCTGCTGTACGCTAATCGAGAAGTTCGGACGCCGGAATGCCAGCACTAGCCCGACGCCCACGAAGAGCGTAGTAGCCGACGCTGTGGCAAAAACCCGCCAATCAGGCTGCTCGGCGGCAAGCTCCGCCAGCGCCGGCAATGACATGGTCAACGCCAGGATGATCAGCAAGATGCCGATCACGAACAGCAAAGGGCGAAAGTCCAGCACGGCCTCAGCCGCGAACAGCTGGCCGCGGTTTAGCGGTTGCCGTGAATCATGCCCAGAAACTCTCGTCGCGTCGTCGCGTCGTCGCGGAAGGCGCCGAGCATGCGGCTGGTCTTCATGGTCACGCCGCGTTTGTTTACCCCGCGCGTCGTCATGCACTGATGCTCGCCCTCGATCACCACGGCCACGCCCTTGGGCTTGAGAACGTCGCTGATGGCATCGGCGATCTGTACCGTCATTTTTTCCTGGATCTGGAAGCGTCGCGCATAGACATCGACCAAACGCGCCAACTTGCTGATGCCGACGACCCTGTTGGCGGGCAGGTAGGCGACGTGGGCGACGCCGATGATCGGCGCCATGTGGTGCTCGCAGTGGGAGGAGAAGTCGATATCGCGTAGAACCACCATCTCGTCATAGCCCTCGACCTCCTCAAAGGTGCGCTCGAGCAGCTCCGTCGGGTCCGTATCGTAGCCGGCGAAGTATTCGCGATAGGCGCGCACCACCCGTTTCGGTGTGCCTTGCAGGCCTTCGCGGTCAGGGTCGTCCCCAGCCCACAGCAACAGCGTGCGAACGGCGGCCTCGGCCTCTTCCTGGCTGGGGCGAGCCGTACTCAAGAGCTCCCGTTCTGTTGGCGTCGGTGCGATCTCGAGTTTGTTCATCGTATGGCTGGCTCCTCAATGGATGTGACCGCAGGCACTACCGTCGCCTTCATCATGTATCATCGCCTGTTTCCACAAGACCGTACATAGCCTGTTCTAAGCGAGTATGCTTGTCCAGTCCTGTCACCTCAGCCGGTGCTACAGGAGCCGCCGCCGAGTACACAAAACTGGGCGCAATAAGGATGATTCAACATGACCTTGTCCGCCGCGTCGGCCAGGCTCGCACCCATGGCGAAGTCGCGGTCATAGGGTAGTAGCGTGCAGGCCATAACCTCCGGCGTACCCCCCTTCGGCTTCACCACCATACGTGAGTGCGCGCACATCATCTGGTGCGGCCCGAGGCTGAGATGGTCCCAGCAGTTAACGCTGATTTCGGGCACGTCCGCGCTCTCGTCCATCTCGGGAAACAGCATTAACGCGGCGGGATCTCCAGCGTCGAGAGCGAGGCCGAGGTCGGCGAACAGCCGCCGGTAGCCGTCGCGCATCCGTGCCTCAGACTCACCCCAGCGTAAGCGGCCGGCGACGGCGATCGTAAAGCCGTTGTGGGCTAGCCATTGCAGCCCGTCGAGGGTCAGTTTCCAGGTGCCGGGCCCGCGCTCCTGCTCGTGCAGGGTCGCACCAAAATGATCAAGCGAAACACGTAGCACTAGACGCTCATCCCAGTGCGTGCCGAGCGGCTGCAGGTGCTCGACATATTTCATCATGGGACGCATGGCATTGGTCAGAATCAGCACCCGGAAGCCAGACTCTAGGCATAGCTTGGTACTGTCCAGCAGGTCCGGGTTCATGAAGGGTTCACCGCCCGTAAAGCCGATCTCACCCGTCGGCAGTCCCAGCGCCGAAATCTCGTCGAGGTACGACCGCACTTCGTCCAGCGTGATGTAGACTAGGCGGTCGTTGCGTGGGCCGGACTCAATATAGCAATGCCTGCAAGTGAGATTGCACCGCGTGCCCGTGTTGAACCAAAGCGTATCTAGGGTGCCCAATGCCACATGAGCGCGCGGAATCGCTTCGGCGGTGTGGCTGGAATTTTGGAATTTTTTGGGATCGAGCGCGGGATCGAGTAGGGGCAGGGCAGACGGCATAGGCTCTCGCACTTCCTTTCACGGGCTCGCCGACAAACGGCCCTTTCGCAACAGGTAGAGGGTCGTGATGACAGCAGCCTTTGTCAACTGCGCTCGGGCCGAGTCACAGTTTCGGGAAGAGAAAGGGAGCACTGCGAAACAACGTGCTCTCTTGCTCCAGATCGGTCAAACCGCTACGATTCCTGCCATAGAGCGGGCGTAGTTCAGTGGTAGAACGTCAGCTTCCCAAGCTGAATGTCGTGGGTTCGATCCCCATCGCCCGCTCCAAATTCCCAAATATATTCAGCATGTTGAGAAATTCTCTATAATATTTTTCCAACTAATTTTTTAGTCGCTTCCAAATTTTTGCTCTCGTTTTGTTCTCAAAACGAGACATCTCCTGACCAGTTTGCCAGCCTGATTCAGGTTTGGCTGAGTGCGCCCAGACATCACGGTGCGTGTCTTCTGTCAGCTGGTAGTCCTGTTATTACTAATCTGTGGCCCCCGCATTGCGGCCTTCGGTCAGACCAAAACGGCGCAGGTCGTGGGACTGTAGTTTGTTGAAAATATGCTGTGATAATTATATAGCATGCTAAGATGCCAAAATTTTCAGCGCTATAGGGCTGTTTCTTTGGCTCATACACCACCAGCTGGGTTCTGTCATTGCGTGCCATAGCGTGGCTTAGGTGGGGGATTTTCTCACCACCGTTCTCAGCCTATTTCTTTCTGCGCCGCCGTTGTGGTCCTTTCTTTGGCTTCGGCCTCTCCTCTATCCCCCCATCCAGAGAGAAGCGTAGGCTCCCCGTTAACGCGTCGGCTTCTGCCAGCGTCACTTCCAAGGTATCACCTAGCTGTATCGCCTTTCCACTGCGACTGCCGACCAGGCGTTGGTGGGGCTCGTCGTGATCCATGTATTCTGGGAAATCTCGCATGGGGATGAGGCCTTGGGCGCCGGTGTCGGCTAGCTCGACGAAAAGGCCGAAGCGGGTGACGCCGGAGACGCGGGCGGGAAAGCTCGTGCCGACGCGTTCCGCAAGAAAGCGGGTGGCGAAGCGGTCGATGGCGTCGCGCTCGGCCACGGTGGCGCGGCGCTCGGTGTTGGAGATGGCCTCGCCAATCTCCGCCATTTCGGACGCGGCGCCCTTGGGCAGGCCACCCGCGCCCAAGCCCAAGGCGGAGATCAGGGCGCGGTGTACGAGCAGGTCTGCGTAGCGCCGGATCGGCGAGGTGAAGTGGGCGTAACGCTCCAGATGCAGGCCGAAATGGCCGATATTGTCTGGTGAATATTCAGCCTGGCTCTGGCTACGCAGCACGGCCATGGTGACGGTCTCGGCCTCGGGTTTTCCGGCGGCCTGTTCGAGCAGCTTGCCGAACTGCTTCGGCACTAGCCGGCGGCCGCGCGGCAACTTGTAGCCGATGCCGTTGAGAAATTCGCGCAAGGTCTCCAGCTTGTCGTGCGGTGGCTGGTCGTGGATGCGGAACATGCAGGGTGCGCGGTGTGCGATCAGCGTCGTCGCGGCGGCCACATTGGCGGCGATCATGAACTCTTCCACCAGTCGGTGGCTGTCGTAGCGTGGGCGCGTCTTGATTGCCGTCACGTTGCTGTCGTCGTCGAGATAGACACGGCGCTCGGGCATGTCGAAGTCGAGGCTGCCGCGCTGCTTGCGCGCCGCGCGCAGGGCGTGGAAGGTGCCGTAAAGCGCCGCGCCACTCTCGTCCAGGACGTCGCCGTCAGCGTCCTCTTGGAGGCCGCGATAAGTCAGCCGCGCTGCCGAGCGCATGAGCCCGCGGGCGAAGCGATGGCTCAGCATCTTTCCTTCGGCATCCACGGTCATATGGCAAGCTATGCAGGCGCGCTGGGCCTTTGGCAGTAACGAGCAAAGGTCGCTCGACAGCGCCTGCGGCAGCATTGGCACGACCATGTCGGGCAGATAGACTGAGTTGCCACGCTTGCGCGTCTCGCGGTCGAGCGCATCGTCCGGGCGGACGTAATGGGCAACATCCGCGATCGCCACGACCAATCGCCAACCGCCGACGTTGGCCGGGTCGGGATCGGGCTTGGCGAAGACAGCATCGTCATAATCGCGCGCGTCGTCGTCATCGATCGTCACCAGCGGCAGCGCGCGCAGGTCCTCGCGTGTGCCGAGGCTTACTGGCTTGGCGTCGTTGGCCTGGGCGATGGCGGCGGCGGGGAAGTCGTGTGGCAAGTTGTGATTGGCAATGACCAGGGTCGAGATGCCCTGCGGCCCGCCGAACGGCCCCAGGCTCTCGACCACACGCCCCTGGGGCAGGCCCATGCGCCGGGTACCTTTGGTCTCTACGACCACGAGATCGCCAACAGCCGCTGTCATGGCGTCGCTGTCGGCAATGAAGATCTCGCTCTTCTGGCGCCGGTCGCTGGGGCGCACGCACCCACTGATGCCACCGGGAAGGCGCGCGTAGACGCCGATAACGCGCTTCGGTTGCGCATCGAGCACGCGGATGACATTGCCGTCATAGCGGTCTTTGCCGCGTCGCTTGACCTTGACCAGCACTCTGTCACCGATGCCCGGTGCCCCCTGGTGGCCGCTGCGGGTGGAAATGGTGATGCGTGGCGGCGGGCCGCTCGCCTCCCATGTAGCGGGGCGGGCCGTGGGCATGCCGTCGTTGTCGATGACGTCCACTTCGGCTACGACCACGGACGGCAGCTCGCCGGGCTTGCCGAGGCGGCGGCGATCGCCGGCGATCAGGCCGTCGCCGGCCATCTCGCGCAGCAGGGACTTGAGGGCTACGCGTTCGGGGCCCGATACGCCGAAGGCGCGTGCGATCTCACGCTTGCCGACCTTGCCGTCGGCGCCCTCAACAAACTCGAGGATCTCCGCCCGGGTCGGAAGGTCGCGTTTTCGATTACTTGGCACTACCGGCGCGTTTGCGCTTGGACTTCGCCTTGCGCTTGACTGGCGCCCGCTTGTTTTTGCCTTTCTTGGCCGACTTGTCGGCGATCAGGGTGAGCGCGGTCTCCAGCGTCACGCTGTCCGGGTTCTCGCTTTTCGGCAGGGTCGCATTGATGCGGCCGTGCTTGACGTAGGGACCGTAGCGGCCGCTGAACAGCGCTACGTCGCCGTGGTCGTCCGGGTGCTTGCCGAGCACCTTGAGCGGCTTCGCACCACCGCGTCCGCGCGAGGGCTCGGCGAGCAGGGCCACGGCGCGGTTGATGCCGATGGTGAGTACGTCGTCGTCGGCCATGAGCGACTTGAAGGCCTTGTCATGCTTCACGTAAGGCCCATAGCGGCCTATGCCGGCGCTGATCATCTCGCCGCTCTCGGGATGTGGCCCGATGTTGCGGGGCAGGGCGAGCAGGCCGAGGGCCACGTCAAGATCGACGTCATCCGGGCCCGTGCCTGTGGGCAGGGACGAGCGCTTAGGCTTCTCACCGTCGGCGGCTTCGCCGCATTGCACGTAGAGGCCGTAGGGACCCTTGCGCAAGGTTATCTCGGTGCCATCAGAATCGTTACCAAGCACCATCGGTTTCTCGGCCAGGGCGTCGTCGGTAGCATTCTCGCCATTGGCCCCGACCAGGGGGCGCGTGAAGCGGCATTCCGGATAGGCGGAGCAGCCGATGAAGGCGCCGAACTTTCCGAGCTTGAGGCTGAGCTGGCCCTCGTTGCAGCGCGGGCAGACGCGTGGGTCTTTGCCATCGCTGTTCTCCGGGAAGATACGCGGTCCCAGCACCTGGTTTAGGGTGTCGAGGATCTCGCGCACGCGCAGGTCGCTAATCTCGGTCACGGCCAGGGAGAAGGCCGACCAGAACTCGCGCAGCACGCCTTTCCACTCCAACTCGCCGTTGGAGATCTGGTCGAGCTGATCTTCGAGACGCGCCGTGAAGTCGTATTCGACATAATGCTGGAAGAAGTTTTCCAGGAAGGCGGTGACCAGTCGGCCGCGGTCCTCCGGCTGAAAGCGTTTCTTCACCAACGTGACATAGTCGCGGTCCTGCAGCACCGAGATGATGCTGGCATAGGTCGAGGGCCGGCCGATGCCGAGCTCCTCCATGCGCTTGACCAGCGAGGCCTCGCTATAGCGCGGTGGTGGCTCGGTGAAATGCTGTTCCGGTGTGGCGTCTGTCAGGCCCAGAGCATGGCCCTTGTCGACATTGGGCAGGCGGTGGTCTTCGTCGTCGTCCTTGGCGGGATCGTCGCGGCCTTCGGTGTAGAGCTTGAGGTAGCCGTCGAAGGCGACCACGGAGCCCGTTGCGCGCAGGCCGACGCTACCGTCCGCAGCGTCGATATCGAAGCGCACCTGGTCGAACACAGCCGACGCCATCTGGCAAGCCACGGTGCGGTTCCAAATCAGCTCGTAGAGCCGCGCCTCATCGCGGGCCAGGCTCATCTCGTCGGCAACGCGCGCCGGATCGGTCGGGCGGATTGCCTCATGTGCCTCCTGGGCGTTCTTCGAGCGCGTCTTGTAGCGCCGCGGCTGCTCCGGCAAATAATTTTTGCCGTAGAGCCCGGCGACGACAAGCCGCGTTGCCTCCAGGGCTTCGCTCGACAATGTCACGGCATCGGTACGCATGTAGGTGATGAGGCCGCCCTCGTAGAGCGTTTGCGCGACGCGCATGGTGTGCTGGGCAGAATAGCCGAGCTTGCGTGCAGCCTCCTGCTGCAGGGTCGATGTGGTAAAAGGCGGGGCCGGATTACGCCGCACCTGCTTGCGCTCGACTTTGGTGGCGTTGAAGTTGCCCGCTTTGACGCGCTCCACCGCGTCGGCAGCCGCGGCCTTGTCGGGCAGGGCGAACTTGTCCAGCTTCTTGCTGTCGAGCGTGACGAGACGTGCGCTCAACGCTGCGCCAGAAGGTGTTGTTAGCGCTACGTCGACGGTCCAGTACTCGCGGCTCTTGAATACCTCTATCTCCATCTCGCGATCGACAACGAGGCGCAGTGCTACCGACTGTACGCGTCCGGCCGAGCGGCTGCCCGGGACTTTGCGCCAGAGCACGGGCGAGAGCGTAAAGCCGACCAGGTAGTCGAGCGCGCGTCGCGCCTGCTGGGCGTTGACTAGGTCCATGTCGATGTTGCGCGGGTTGGCCACGGCGTTGAGAACAGCATCGCGGGTGATCTCGTGAAAGACCACGCGCTGGGTCTGGGGCTGGGTTAGGGCGCCCTTCTTCTCCAGGTGATTGAGCACGTGCCAGGCGATGGCTTCGCCCTCGCGATCGGGGTCGGTGGCGAGCACGAGTCGGTCCGACTCCTTGACTGCGTCGGTGATGTTCTTAAGGCGCTTGGCCGACTTCGGATCGGCCACGTAGTCCATGGCGAAGTCTTCATCCGGACGGACCGAGCCGTCCTTTGATGGCAGATCGCAGACATGCCCGTAGGTGGCGAGCACGCGGTAGTCCGAACCCAGATATTTTTCAATGGTGCGGGCTTTTGCCGGCGACTCAACAATCACGACGTTCATGGTGCCGGCTCGAAATAGGGTGTGCTCACGTCCGTTAGCTCATTTCGCAAGGCGTTGTTATTTCGGAAAAATCGTTCTGCTACTATCGCGGTGCACGTCTCCCGTCAGCTCCAGCTCCAGTGCCAGGATCATGACCTTGGCGGCTGTTAAGTGACACTGGCGCACCAGTTCGTCAACACCCAGCGGGGTGCCACCGCGCAAAGACAGCAGCGTCTCGTGCTACGCGTCGGAGGGTATGGCAAGGCTCGCGTTGGGCCCCGCGTGGTAGCTTTGTGAGGTCCGGACGGTGTGCTGCGGCAAGAGCCTCGGTGACGTCGGCCACGCCAGGTCCCCGTTTATCCGAACACCCAGTGCTATCCCGACAAGAAGGTGGCTCGCCGACTCCAATTCCTGAGACGGGCTCTAGGAACCGCCATGTTCCGGCGGCTCGGGGATCACGGCGGTGGCTTCGATCTCGATCATGCCCGGCGAATCGAGCAAGTCAGTCACAAAGAGCATCGACATGGCTGGGTAGGAGCGGCCCATCAGCTCGCGCCAGATGCCCCCGAGCTGCGGTCGGGCGGCGAGATAGGCGTCCTTGTCGACGCAAAAGCAGGTCATGCGGCAGATGTGCTCGGCGTTGCCGCCGGCCTTACGCACGACGGCGAGGACGTTCTTCACGGCCTGCGCGAATTGGGGTATCAGCTCGGCGCTCTCGAACTTCTGGCTCTCGTTCCAGCCGACTTGCCCGGCAACGAAAAGGAGTCGTCCGGCGGGGGTGAGGATGCCATTGGCATAGCCGATCGGCTTGCTCCAGCCGTCGGGCTCGATTGGCGTCATGAACGCGTCCTCCCGTACTCGTGTGGTTGTCATTGCGATTAAAAACGTATTATAGTACGACAATACCATTATTACTGTCGGAAATCTCAGTCTCACTAGGTGCAGCCAGCCATGTCGATAACCGATATCGTCGATCGCTGCGAGGCCCTATTCGAGGATCTCTCCTTTGCGGCAGTGCGGGAATGGAAGGCAGCGGCGCCCGATCGCAAGGCGATCGGCTACATGCCGATCTACGTGCCGCTGGAGATCATTCACGCCGCCGGTATGCTACCCGTGGGGATTCTCGGTGGTGGTGATCATCTCGAGGTGATCCACGGCGACGCCTATTACCAGAGCTACATTTGCCGTATTCCACGCTCGACCATCGAGCTTGGCCTGACCGGGCGTCTCGATTACCTCGATGGCATGCTGTTTCCCAGCATATGCGATGTGATCCGAAATCTCTCGGGCATGTGGCAGCTGCTGTTCGAGGACAAATATGTCCGATATTTCGACGTGCCCCAGAATTTCACTGATGCGGTCGGCGGTAACTATTACCGCCACGAACTGGAGGTTCTGCGCGACGATCTCGCAGGCGTCGCCGGACGTGAGATCACAGACGCGGCTCTGAACAACTCGATAGGCGTCTACAACGAGAACCGTGCTGCGGTGCGCGCGCTTTACGATTACCGCGCCGAGAAGCCCTGGCAGGCGCTGACATCGGAAGTCTATCTGTTGCTCCGCGCGGGCATGGTGTTGCCAGTCGAAGAGCATACCGTGCTGATCGGCGACTATCTCGACGCCGTGCGTGCTGAGGACAGGCCAATGCGCGACAACTGCCGCGTCGTTCTGACAGGCGCCTTCTGCGAGCAGCCTCCCCTTGGCATGATCCGGTCCATCGAGATGGCCGGCTGCTATGTCGTCGATGACGACCTCATGTTGGTGAACCGCTGGCTGACCGAAGAGGTGGTGGGCAACGGCGACCCACTGTCCAGCCTGTCGGCTGCCTTTCTGCACCATTCTATGGAGACCTCCGCGAAATATGTGCCAGACCGCGCAACCAAGGGCCGCCATCTTGTCGATGCTGTGCGCACCTCACAGGCTGAAGGCGTGGTTTTCGCCTCACCCAGCTTCTGCGATCCCGCGCTGCTCGACAGACCAATGCTGCAGCATGTTCTGACGGGGGAGAACATTCCTTACACAGCCTTCAAATATGCCGAGAACTCCGGCCAGATGCAGCCGATCCGCGAGCAGGCGGGAACCTTCGCAGATTCGATCAAGCTATGGAGTGCATGATGAACGCGACAGCGGACCCGGTGGTGCAAAAAGAAGATTCGATGTGGCGCCAGAAGGCGATGATTAACGCCAATTACACGGCGCTCGCCAATGCGCATGAGGAAGATAGGAAGGTCGTCTCGACTTTTGTGCCGGGAAACCTCAACGAGTTGCTGATGTGTTTCGACTTCGTGCGCAACCTGCCTGAGACCAACGCGCTACAGGCGGCGCTGCGCAAGCAGAGCGGGCGCCTGGTGCTCGACGCCGAGCGCAACGACCATTCCGAGGACGTCTGCACGTACGTCAAGGCCGACATCGGCATGATGATGCAGGGCATCGGTCCGACCGGGGAGACGATGCCCACTCCCGACCTGCTGATGCTTTCCTATACGGGCTGCTTCACCTTTATGAAGTGGTTCGAGCTGGTCCGTGAGCACTATGGTTGCGAGACGACCATGCTGCACATTCCCTATCAGGGCGATGGTGTGATCACGCAGAATATGCGTGACTATGTGGTCAAGCAACTCAAGGAAGACGTGATCCCGGTACTCGAGCGAATCAGCGGTATCAAGTTCGATATCGACCGGCTTCGGGAATACCTTAAAGAATCTGTTAAGGCCGAGGAGGACCTGGTTTGGGTGCTCGAATCGGCCAAAAATAAGCCCTCGCCGATCGACGCCTATTTTGGTGGCGTCTATTACATTGGGCCGATCTTCACGGCTTTCCGCGGCACGCCAGAGGCCACTGACTATTACCGTACCCTGCGCCAGGAGATCGCTGAGCGTGTGGCGGCCGGGAAGGGTCCGATCACGCCCGAGGGCGAGCTTGACGATGAGCGCTTCCGCCTGGTCGTCGAGGGCCCGCCGAACTGGACCAACTTCCGTGAGTTCTGGAAGATGTTCTACGATGAGGGTGCTGTGGTCGTCGCCAGCACCTATACTAAAGTCGGTGGCGTCTACGATTTCGGCTTTCGCCACGACCCAGACAACCCGCTGGAGAGCCTCGCTGAATATTGCCTTGGTTGCTACACGAATCTCAACCTGCCATCGCGTATCGATATGCTCTGCAAGTATCTTCAGGACTACGAGGCCGATGGTTTACTCATCAACTCTATCAAGAGCTGCAACAGCTTCTCTGCTGGCCAACTGCTGATCCTGCGCGAAGTCGAAGAGCGTACGGGCAAGCCAAGCGCCTTCATCGAGACCGATCTGGTCGATCCGCGCTATTTCTCGGCCGCCAACGTCAAGAACCGCATCGAGAGCTATCTGCAGATGCTCACTCAGAAACGCGCTCGCTCGGCGGCCTGAGGAGAGAGACGCGACATGGACTGTTACATCGGCATCGATCTCGGGTCGACTACTACAAAGGCCGTAGTGCTCGACACCAATGACGAGGTTCTCGGCCGCGGCATCACAAATTCACGGTCGAACTATGACATCGCGGCGCAGATCGCCAAGCAGGAGGCATTGATTGACACCCGGTTTAACCTCTTCCGGCGCTCGCTGATCGACGTGGAGTCGTTGCGCGGACGCCAGGACGCTTTTCTCGATTTGCTCGAGCGCAGTTTCCGTCTGGAGCAGTATCTCGAGCAGCTGGCCGATCTGCGTGACACCTGCGAGGGCAACGTGACAGAGCAACGCTTTGGCGAGCGCAGCGATGCCCTACGCGAGGTCTTGCGCGCGTTGTTCGGCCGGCTTTTTGCCGACGCTCCAGCTATGTTCGCGCCGGGAGTGGATCGTAAGTCAGATTTTTTCCGCGATATCGCTGGCTCGCGCTACCAGGCCGTGGGCGAAGAAGTGGCGGCGGCGGCAGATCTGGAATTCGATGCCGTACTCAATGTCTACGACCGCTCCATCATTGACGTGGAGAACCGCATCTCAAATGAGTCGGAGAGCGCCAAGTTGAAGCGCGCGCTGGACCGCGCCTTTACCGAAGCGACCGATCTGGCGGCCTCCGAAGAGGCCATCCGGGCACCGGTCACGGGAGTGCTCGATATCGCGCTCGACGAGACCTACACCGTCGGTACCGGCTATGGGCGTGCTCGCCTGCCGTTTTCGAAGGAGCACATCCGCTCCGAGATCCTCTGCCACGGGCTCGGTGCTCATCGCATGTATCCGAATACCGCCACCGTGCTCGACATCGGCGGCCAGGACACCAAGGCGATACAGGTGGATGCCGATGGTATCGTCGAGAACTTTCAGATGAACGACCGCTGCGCTGCCGGCTGCGGGCGTTATCTCGGCTACATCGCGGACGAGATGAATGTCGGCTTGCACGAGCTCGGGCCGATCGCCATGGAGGCGACGCGCCCGGTGCGCATCAATTCCACCTGCACCGTCTTTGCCGGTGCCGAGCTGCGCGACCGCCTAGCGCTTGGTGAGAAGCGTGAGAACATTTTGGCGGGTCTGCATCGGGCGATCATTTTGCGGGCAATGTCGACCTTGTCGCGCTCAGGCGGCGTCAGCGATGAGTTCACCTTCACCGGCGGCGTGGCCAAGAATCAGGCCGCGGTGGATGCCCTCAAGGCGCTGGTGAGGGAGAACTATGGCGAGATCACCATCAATATAAATCCCGAATCCATCTATACCGGCGCGCTCGGTGCGGCGACCTTCGCTGTCCGTGCTGGAGAGGCATGACATGACCGTCACCGCAGGCATCGACATCGGCACGGGCGCCGTCAAGGTGGTGATCTTCGACTGCGACGGAGAGCAGAATAGATGGCTTGCTAAGCGCGTAGACCGCTTGCGTCGCCGAGACCCGATGGTCCTTGCTGAGAGCTGCTATCAGGCGCTTCTTAAGCAACTTGGTCTAGGGCGCGATGAGGTGGCCTATGTCGCGACTACGGGCGAGGGTGAAAATATATCCTTCCGCACTGGGCATTTCTATTCTATGACCACCCATGCTCGTGGCGCCATTCACCTCAACCTCGGCGTACGCGCGGTGCTGGACGTCGGCGCGCTGCATGGCCGTGCCATCAGCATCGACGAGCGTGGCAAGGTTCTGTCCTACAAGATGACTAGCCAGTGCGCCTCTGGCTCCGGGCAATTTCTGGAAAATATAGCGCGCTATCTTGGAGTCGCGATCGATGAGATTGGGAAGCTGTCACTGCAGGCGAATGACCCGGAAAAGGTTAGCGGTATATGTGCCGTGCTCGCCGAGACAGACGTCATCAACATGGTCTCGCGCGGCATCACGACGCCCAACATCCTGCGCGGCATCCACGTCTCTATGGCCGGACGCCTAGCCAGGCTCTTAAAGGCGGTCAAGGTTCCGGCCGGCGAGACGGTGCTGGTGACCGGTGGCTTGGCGTTGGACGATGGGTTGATCGGGGCGATGCGCGACGAAATCGCAGATCGGAAAGTTGACGTGGCGATCGAAAGCAACCCGGATTCGATCTATGCCGGCGCCATAGGCGCCGCGCTGTGGGGCGCCTTTAGACACGAGAAGTTGGTCCATCTCGGCCAGTTGGCGGAGGCCTCTTAGAAGCTCACACGGGTCTGGCCGGTGATATAGACCAAGTCCACGTGCCGCGATCTATCGATTTCAATATAGATCAACGACTTAGCGGAACGCTAGTTACACATCGTGCGGCACTTGAAGTCGAAATTTATTAACCCGATAATTTTTGTGGGTATGAGATCTCGGCAACGTTGGGGTGTGGCTTAGTCGAAGCCGACGTAGCGCACAAAATCGTCATTAGGTGCACGCCGCGAGACCACGTCGTTGGCGGCGAAATCATCATTGGGGTAGCCCATGGCGATGCAAATCATTATGACCTGATCGTCGGGGATTTGTGCGTGCTCGCGCACCACAGCCGATTGCATGATGCCTTGGCCGTTGATCACTGTGCCGAGGCCCTTCGACCAGGCGGCCAGCACCAGGCCGTAGGTGACGGCGCCGAGATCAAAATGGCTGATAGTGGCGGGCTCCAGACACTTGTTATAGGTCATAACGACGGATATCGGAGCGTCGAACTGGCGGAAGCCGCGCATCACCCAATCCTGGCGCTTCTCGGCGTCGTGACGGGCGATGCCCATGGCCTCGAAGAGCTGCACAGCAATCTCAATTTGGCGTTGGCGGTGAATGCCCTCATAGCCGTCACGCACCGGGATCTCGCGCTGTACCTTGGCGCCGGCTAGCATGCGTTCGCTATTGCCTCGGCGGATGTTCTCCAGAGGTTTGCCGGTGACAATATGAAATTGCCAGGGCTGGGTGTTCATCGACGACGGTGCTCGTTTGGCGATGTCAATGATCTCTTCGATCACTGCTCGCGGCACCGGGTCCGGCTTATAGCCGCGAATGCTGCGCCGATCGCGCACCAGTCTCTCGAAGTCCATTGCCTCTGACCTGGGCCCCTTGGCTCCCTCACTCATAAGGAGAGTCCTGGTTCTGCATAACGCATTGTCGAAGGGTTGGCACGCGCGCCGTGCGCGGGGCCATCAAGTCGCTCAAGCGCTCGGCGCGCCTCTGCGGGCGTGTCTCCTTTGAGCGCCGAGTGCGGGCGGATGGTGTTGTAGTCGTGGCGCCCTTGCGGTCGTGCCAGAAGGCGTCTGGCTCGGACCCGAGAATGGTCGTGCCGCAGTCGTCCGAATCCTCGTGGACACAGACCGGCGCATCGATGCGCACGGGCAGGCTGGCGTCTGCGACGCCTCTCGCGATTCGCTCACGCCAGTCGCTGTGAATTTCGCCCGAGAGGTAAACAAACCAGGTGCGCTCTTCCATATCTCTCACCGTCTTAGAGATTGGCAATAAATCCGCGATAGGGTTGGGTGCCGTAGATATCAAAGCTGAGCATGCCAAGTTTTGCGAGTGGCAGGCTTTCGAGCTTCTCGCGCGCCTCGTCTTCGCTCGCGGCCTCAAGCACAATAATAGCGCCCTTGCCGTCGGTGCGGCTATAGAGCTCGCGGAAGCTCTGCTCGGCAAACAAGGTCAGGGCACGGTGCGCCTCCGCCTCCAGATGCGGCGCAAAGTCCTCCGCCGAATGCTCTGTCGAGCGCTGCGCGATGGCGATAACTTTCATGACCCAGTGCCCTATGCTGCCGCGTCGAGATCCATCGTGACAGGTTCGCTCATCAGCTCCATGCGCTCGTGCGTGCGCACCTCGTCGAGCAGTGGCTCGCTGACCGCGATCTCGTCCAGTTTCAAGGTGTTCTTGATGCGCACAATGCGCGCGTCTTGTGGCGCAACGCCGGTTAAAGTTTTCACGGCCAGCGCCACCGCCTCGCTGTTGGTCTTCATAGCGATGGGGATGTAGGCGCCGTCAAGATAGGTCGAGGTGACGACGTTGGCGTAAGTGTAGTTGAAGTCGATGCGGCTCAGCAGGTGCTGGGTGATCACGTCGGCGCAGCCAATGCCGCTAGCATTGCCCTTGGTGGCGTCGGTGAGGTCCAGCAGAACGATCTTCTTCACGCGCGGATGCTCAAAGCCTGCAATGCCACGGGCGTTGCGGCCGGTGATATTGGGGTCGAAGCCGGCGCCACTAATCTCCTTGCCGATCTCGTCGATGACCAGCACGTCGATATCGTCGATCTGGATGCGGCCCATCAGCGACTTTGCCTTTGCTTGCAGCTCGGCCTCGCGGTCGAACAAGGAGACTGCCGACAGGCCCTCGACGATGGCGGTCGCGTCATAGGCATCCTCGACCATACCGATGCCGAAGAGGAAGGGTCTATTGTCTATGATGACTTGGGCCGCGGCCGGCAGCACGGTGCCGAAATCGCTCATGCTGTTGCCGCCGTGCAGCGCCGTGGCGCCGTTGATCTTGCCCATGCCGATGGTGAGCATCTTGGTGATGCCGCTCTCGATCGCGGCGCGATAGCTGGTGTGGGGCTTAATGCGATTGATCACGACAACGCCGTCGGCCTCGCTGGCGTAGCGGTCCATGTGCACTTCAGTGCCGTTCTTGAGTGTGCCGAGGACGACAGTGTCCATGGTGCAGCGTATCGGCGCGCCTACCTCGTCCTCGGTAATGCCGTAACCAGCGAGAACGCTGCGCTGGCCTTCGAGGGTTCCGCCCCCGTGGCTGCCCATGGCCGGGAAGATGAAGGGCTCGGCGCCGCGCGCCTTGAGGCCCGCAACGAGCGCTTTCACCGCGGTCTGAATATTGTTTACCCCGCGGCTCCCAACCCCGACGGCTATGCTGGCGCCAGGCTTGATGCTCTCGCCCACCCCCGGCTTGTCAAGTTCCGCCGTGACCGCCGCGGCCACGTCCGGCAGCGCGTGATCGTCAAAAAGCTGGCGCACCCGCGCCATGCGCGGCAACGGCAGATCCAGCCCGCCCGCCATATTGAACTGAAGGTTCTCGAACATGTCTCTGCCCCATTTTCTGTGAGAGCGCCCAACTGAGGAATCTTAAGCCAACGGGGCCGGCGCTGTCGATGCGAAAGTGGGGCCAGGATTGGTGGCATCACGGTGAGGCGATACAATCGATAGAATTTGCCGTTTGGCTATCGCAATGACCTGACCGAGCGGAACCTCGTGCCGCTTCGCCTTGCGGTAAACGGCTACTGGCTTCCCAGTATGTATTCACTCATCCACATAATATGGGCCTTGGTCGCTGGCGACCTCTCGGAAGATCGCTCTGTCTACGTAAAATCTCATTGCTTAAATAAGTTTCTCTTCCCGGAATTGGACGACAATCAACACGCATACTTGCGCTACACGACTTGCGCGAAGTTGATGACGGTGAAGTCGGTAGCGGATCCGTTTTGAGGGCAACCGTCGACTCAGGGTGCCGACCGCCCTTTCTCGTCAGCGATAAAGCTCCCTACGGATGCGGCCCCCACGGTGCCGCCAGCATGAGCTTGTTCTCTTGGGTTTGGATGAGGGGGCGAAAGCTGCGGGCGAAGGTCATGAAGGCCTCGTCGTCGTAGATCTTGGCCCAGAAAGCGCGGCGGTCGGCATCGTCGTCGAACTTCCAGACGTGGATGATCTGGTTGAGCGCGCCGATATCGCCCGTGAAGTATCCCACCAGCTTATCCTGATAGGGCTCGATAGCCGGCCAGCCGAGGCTCTGGTAGACTTCCACTGCTTCGGCCAGCTTGCCGACTTGCAGGGTGTAAGTGCGCAGCTCGTAGATCGCCATCGTCGTTGCCCTCCGTTTGCGGTCCGGAATCCTTGACGCGCAGCGCGCGTGAGTCAAGGTTAGGGCCCTGATGACCTAGCGTGGAGTGAGGCGATGGCTGATGGTGGCGTATACACGGCCGAACACGAGGCCTTTCGCGACCAGGTGAAGCGCTTTATCGCGCGCGAGATCACCCCGTATCACGACAACTGGGAGAAGGCTGGCGAGATCGACCGCGACTTGTGGCACAAGATGGGCGCGGCGGGGTTGCTCTGCTGCGCCGTGCCAGAGGAATATGGTGGCCCCGGCGCTGATTTCTCCTATTCTGCCGTGGTGCTGGAGGAGCTGGCGAAGGCCAATGCCTCGGGGCCCGGCGTCGGTGTGCACTCGGATATCGTCACGCCATACATTCTCCACTATGGCTCCGACGAACAAAAACAGGAGTGGTTGCCCAAGCTTGTGAGCGGTGAGGCCGTCGGTGCCATCGCCATGACCGAGCCCGGGACGGGCTCCGACCTGCAGGGCGTGCGCACCAGCGCTATCGAAGATGGCAACCACCTCGTGGTTAACGGCGCCAAGACCTTCATCACCAACGGCCAGCAGGCGGACGTGATCATCGTCGTCGCCAAGACCGATCCGAGCCAAGGCGCCCACGGCACTAGTCTAGTGCTGGTCGAGCGCGAGCGCGAAGGCTTCAGCCGCGGTCGCAATCTCGAGAAGATCGGCTTGAAGGCGCAGGACACCTCCGAGCTCTTCTTCGACAATGTGCGGGTGCCCAAGACCAACCTACTCGGCGAGGAGGGCAGGGGCTTCGAATATCTTATGTCCGACTTGCCGCAGGAGCGTTTGATCATCGCGCTCGGCGCCGTCGCTCACGCTGAGGCCGGGCTCGACTGGACCATCGAATACGTCAAGGGCCGCAAGGCCTTCGGCAAGGCCATCGGCGATTTTCAGAACACGCGCTTCCGCCTCGCCGATGTCAAGACTGAGGTGACCATCGGCCGCGCCTTCGTCGAACAGTGCCTGGAAAAGCACATGAACGGCGGGCTCGACCCCACCACCGCGGCCATGGCCAAGCTGTGGACCACGGAGATGGAGAACCGCGTGCTCGATATCTGCCTGCAATTGCACGGCGGCTATGGCTATATGTGGGAGTATCCCATCGCCCGTGCCTGGGCCGACGCCCGTATTGCCCGCATCTACGGCGGCACCAACGAGATCATGCGCGAGCTTATCGGCCGCTCGCTGTAAAGCCCCAAGGGGAGATCACGACATGACCGACGCCTATATCTACGACGCCGTTCGCACTCCGCGCGGCAAGGGCAAGAAGGACGGCAGCCTGCACGAGGTGACGCCGATCCGACTCGCCGCCCAGGCGCTAACCTGGATCCGCGACCGCAACGATCTCGACACGGCCGAGGTCGACGACATCGTGCTCGGCGTGGTCGAGCCGGTGGGGGAGCAGGGGGCCGATATCGCTCGCGTCGCTGCGCTGCATGCGGATTACGACGAAAGCGTCTCGGGCGTGCAGATAAACCGCTTTTGCGCCTCGGGCCTCGAAGCCGTCAACATGGCGGCTGGCCAGGTGATGAGCGGCCAATCCGATCTCTCCATTGGCGGCGGCGTCGAATCCATGTCGCGCGTGCCTATGTTCTCGGGTGGCGGTGCCTGGATGGCCGATCCGGAAGTGGCCTTCAAGACCTATTTTGTGCCGCAAGGCGTCTCGGCCGACCTCGTGGCCACCAAGTACGGCTTCAGCCGCGACGACGTCGACGCCTATGCGGTCGAATCCCAAAGACGCGCCAAGGCTGCGTGGGATGCAGGCTATTTCGAGGGCAGTGTGGTGCCGGTGACCGATCAGAATGGTCTCACTGTGCTCGATTACGACGAATACATGCGGCCCCAGACCACGATGCAGAGCCTGGCTTCGCTCGATCCCTCGTTCAAGGATCAAGGCGAGAATTACGGCTTCGATGGCGTTGCCATCCAGCGCTATCCGGAAGTTGAGCGTATTACCCATGTGCATCACGCCGGCAACTCGTCCGGCATCGTCGATGGCGCCGCGGCGGTGCTCGTCGGCAACAAGGAGATCGGTGACAAGCTCGGCCTTAAAGCGCGCGCGCGTATCCGCGCCTTCTCTTCGATTGGCTCGGAGCCGACTATCATGCTCACCGGGCCCAGCGCGGCGGCCGAGAAGGCGCTTAAGCGAGCTGGTATGACCCCGGAGGACATCGACCTCTACGAGCTCAACGAGGCCTTCGCCGCCGTGGTTCTGCGCTTCATGCAGACGCTCGATGTTCCACAGGATAAGATGAACGTCAACGGTGGTGCTATCGCCATGGGCCATCCGCTCGGCGCCACCGGCGCCATGATCCTCGGCACCTTGCTCGACGAGCTCGAGCGGCGCGACCAGGAAGCCGGGCTGGCCACGCTTTGCGTCGGCGCTGGCATGGGTACCGCAACCATCATCCAGCGCATCTGACATGATCGACTACGAGAGCGCCGACGGCGTTGCGGTCATTTCCTGGAACATGGGCGCACGCACCATGAACGTGATCAACGACAAATCCTTGGCGGCCTTTGCTGAGGCTGTGGATCGCGCGTTGGGCGACGAGGCGGTAACGGGTATCATCATCACATCGGCCAAGCTCGACTTTCTCGCCGGTGCCGATCTCGGCTCGATGTTACAGGCCGACGATGCGGCCGAGATGTTTGAGCGCGTGCGGGCCATCCAGCTACTGCTGCGCAAGCTCGAGACCGGCGGTAAGCCGGTCGTCGCGGCTCTGCCTGGCACCGCTGTCGGGGGCGGGCTTGAGATTGCGCTTGCCTGCCATCGTCGCATTGCTGCCGCAAATCCCAAGGCCAAGTTCGGCCAGCCGGAAGTGACTGTCGGGCTGTTGCCGGGAGCCGGGGGCACTCAGCGCCTGCCGCGCCTGATCGGTGCCCGCGCGGCCATGCCGCTTCTGGTGCAGGGCCGCAATCTCGATGCCGAAACGGCGCTCAAGGCCGGCATTCTCGATGACGTGGTGCCGGCGGACGAACTGATGAGCGCCGCCCGTGCCTGGTTAGACAGTGAGCCCGAGGCCATCAATCCGTGGGACCGCAAGGGCTATCGTATTCCCGGCGGCGCCGTCTGGGGTCCCGGCGCCATGGAGACTTTCGTCGCTGGTAGCGCCATGGCGCATGACAAGTCACGTGGCAACTTTCCTGCTGTGCAGGCCATCATGTCTAGCGTCTACGAAGGCCTGTTGGTCGATATCGATACGGGCCTGAAGGCCGAGGCGCGCTGGTTCACCAAGCTCGTCTGCGGGCCGGTCGCAAAGAATATGATCCGCTCACTGTTCTTTGCCATGGGCAATGCTAATAAGCTCCGCAACCGGCCTCAAGATGTTGAGAGACAGAGCTACAGCAGGGTCGGCATACTCGGAGCTGGCATGATGGGCGCTGGAATTGCCCACACCTCGGCCGTGGCCGGGTTGGAAGTGGTGCTGCTGGACACCGATTTGGACCTTGTCGCGCGCGGCAAGAGCTATAGCCAGGGTCTGCTCGACAAGCGTGTTGAGGGCGGGCGCATGAGCGCCGACGCGCGCGATGCAGTATTGGCGCGTATCCATCCGGCCACCGATTTTGCCGACCTTGCCGGCTGTGACCTGGTCGTGGAAGCGGTATTTGAAAACCGTGCCATCAAGGCCGACGTCACGGCCAAAACCGAGGCGGTGATTGCCGAGGATGCCATCTTTGCCTCCAATACCTCGACGCTACCGATCACGGGTCTTGCTGAGGCTAGCACCCGCCCGGCCAACTTTATTGGCCTGCATTTCTTCTCGCCAGTGGACAGGATGCCGCTAGTCGAGATCATACGCGGTGAGGCGACCAGTGATGCGACCCTGGCGCGCGCCATGGACTATGTGCAGCGCATCCGCAAGACCCCCATCGTGGTCAACGACAGCCGCGGCTTCTACACAAGCCGCGTCTTCGGCACATATGCTCGTGAAGGCATGGCAATGTTAGCCGAAGGTATATCCCCAACCCTGATCGAGAACGCAGGGCGCATGGTCGGCATGCCGGTCGGTCCACTTGCCGTCAGTGACGAGGTTTCTATCGAGCTTATGTATAAGGTTGCAGTACAAACAAAAGCCGATTTGGGAGACGCCTATAAACCGTCCGTTGGCGAAGAGGTTATGGAGGTTATGGTCTCCCGGTACGTGCGCATGGGACGGAAGGCGGGCGGCGGCTTTTACGAGTACCAGAAAGACGACGGTAAGCGCCTCTGGTTCGGTCTGGCCGAGGCGTTCCCGCTCGCTGCCGAACAGCCCGATGTGGAGGAGGTGAAGGAGCGTCTGCTTTATGTCCAGGCCATCGAGACTGCGCGCTGTCTCGAGGAGGGTGTGCTGACCGACGCTGCAGACGGTGATATTGGGTCTATCCTAGGCTGGGGCTTTCCGGCCCATACCGGTGGTACGCTATCGCTGATCGACATGATGGGTGTGGCCGATTTTGCCACCGCCTGTGACCGTCTCGCCCAAGCCCATGGCCCTCGCTTCACCCCACCCAAGCTACTGCGCGATATGGCCGCGATAGGCGCCCGCTTCCACGACGACAGCAAGCTCGCGGCTTAACCCTCCAACACCGAGTTTGTCGCCGGCAGTGCCGTGCCGAGCTCGCTTATTCGCGATCATCCGGCCCGGCCAAGCCCGGGCATCCTGCCGCTACGGCAGTGCCGCGCGGGCCATCGGCAGGTGTTGTGTGATAATGCGCCGGTGCGGCCTCACCCCTTTATCCTCGGCCTCGGGAAGAGGCGCGCGCCAGGCGCTCGAGCGAAAAGGACCCAAGGTGATACGCGCGATTGCGGTTCGGGATCAATTTCACCGACAGCCGCTCCCCAGGACGAGTGTATGGCATTAATCCAGGTTAAGGACCGAAATCCTTACCCCTGCAGTGTCGAGGTGACTCGCGACAAGGAGGGAAGAACATGGATTCCACCGAGGCTCTCTATCTCATCTTGATACTCGTCGCCTTCAGCGCTTTTGCCGTGACGCTCGCCTGGGCCAACCATAAGGCACCCGGCGACCATCTGAACAAGTAAAGCCTACAGCCTCAGGCACTCTCGCGCACGCTGGCCAGCACGTGGTTAGCGTAAAGCTCGCGCAGGCGCGTTTTCAGCACCTTGCCGGTCGGCGTGTGGGGCAGTTCGTCGGCAAAGACGACCTCGTCCGGCAGCCACCACTTGGCAACCCTGTCGGCGAGGTAGCCCATCAGGTCCTCCGCACTGACCGGCGAGCCGCCCGCGCGTACCACTACCAGCAGCGGGCGCTCGTCCCACTTGGGATGCGGCAGGCCGATGACGGCGGCTTCGGCCACGCCCTCGTGGCCCATGGCCTCGTTTTCTAGCTCGATCGAGGAGATCCACTCGCCGCCCGACTTGATGACATCCTTGGCGCGGTCGGTGATTTGCATGCGCCCGACCACATCGAGGGTGGCGATATCGCCGGTCGGGAACCAGCCGTCGTCATCCATCATCTCGCCGCCTTCGCCTTTGAGATAGCCCTTGGCGATCCACGGGCCACGCACCATGAGTTGTCCCGAGGTCTCACCGTCGCGCCCAAGCTCCAAGCCGTCCTCGTCGACCACGCGCATCTCGACGCCGTAGATAGCACGGCCCTGCTTGAGCTTGATAGCGCGGCGCTCGGCTGCTGGCAGATCGTCCTCGCCGGCGCGCAGGCTGCCGACTGAGCCGAGCGGGCTGGTCTCGGTCATGCCCCAGGCGTGCAGCACCTCGACACCATAATCCTCCTCCAGGGTGCGCAGCATGCTTTCCGGGATCGCGGTGCCGCCGATCACCGTGCGCCGAACTGTATCGATACGTGTATTTGTTGCCTTCATGTAGTTGATTAGCCCGAGCCAGACGGTGGGCACGCCAAGAGCGATAGTGACGCCTTCGGCCTCGATCAGCGCATG
Source organism: Alphaproteobacteria bacterium (assembly GCA_030739735.1). Classification (NCBI taxonomy): domain Bacteria; kingdom Pseudomonadati; phylum Pseudomonadota; class Alphaproteobacteria; species Alphaproteobacteria bacterium. The sequence continues at coordinate 24,845 of JASLYQ010000023.1, forward strand.
CAGCTTATCACCATCCATGAAGGGACCCGGATAGACGACCTTGGCTCCTGCTGCGGCGCAGGCATAGGGTGTGCCCCAGCAATTGGCATGGAACATGGGTACGATGGCGAGCATGCAATCGCGATTCCGGATCGCCAGCGTCTCGGCGCCGAGCGCACACAGCGTATGCAGCACAGTCGAGCGGTGACTGTAGAGTACGCCTTTCGGATTGCCCGTGGTGCCGGAGGTGTAGCAGAGCGAGGATGCCGTGTTCTCGTCGAAGTCGGGCCAGGCGAAGCCCGGCTCCTCGACCGCCAACAGGGTCTCGTAACAGAGCGCGCCTGGCAGGCTCGTCTCGGGCATCTCATCTTCGTTGCACATCAATATGAAAGTCTTGATGGAGGTGAACTCAGTCGCGATGCCCTCGACCAGCGGCACGAAGGTCAAATCGAGGAACAGCACGCTGTCTTCGGCATGGTTGGCGATATAGACGATCTGCTCGCCGAAAAGTCGCGGGTTGATGGTGTGGCAAACGGCACCGATGCCGGGTACGCCGAAATAGATCTCAAAGTGGCGATGGGTGTTCCAGGCGATGGTTGCGACGCGGTCACCCGTCTTCACACCCAGGCGCTGCAAGGCGTTGGCTAGGCGCTGGGTGCGGGCGTAGATCTCGTCGTAATTGGTACGGTGGATGGTGCCGTCGGTCAGGCGGCTGACAACCTCACGGTCTGCGTGATTGATCGCCGCGTGGCGGAGCAGCGACGAGATCATCAACGGCGTATCCATCATCAGGCCGCGCATGGCATTCTCCTCAGGTAGCGGGGTCGTCTTCGTCTATTGAAAGACGGGTGGCTTGCCGCAGACGCTGATACGCCAAACCAGACGCTCGCTGCCGGGGCCGTCGGGCCGGCCGATGGGCGTTGCCGAGTGCAGCGTCATCTGCGTGTCCCACATGGCGATATCGCCAACCTCGTAGGCATGCTGATAGATGTACTTGTCCTGCAACACATGCGCTTTCAACTCGCTGATCAGCGCTAGCGCTTCATCGTCCGCCATGCCCTCGATGGCGTAGGCCGTGCCGGCTACCGCGTAGAGCGCTTTCTCGCCGGTCACCGCATGCTTGCGCACCAGGTGGTGCGGCACCGGCGGTACTTTCTCTGCCTGGCGCTCGTTTAACCGAGCGATGCCGATCTCGCTATCCTGGCCTGAGGTGGCGCCGTAGAAATGCATGGCGACAAGATCGTCGATACGCGCACGCGTCTCCGCGTCGAGGTCATCATAGGCTGCCTTCATGTCGGCCACGCGAGTTTGACCGCCGACATCGGGCACCTTGCGCGCATAAAGCATGGTCGCGGTGGCGATATTGGCGTCGTAGGATTGGTCGGTGTGCCAGAAGGCGGCGGCATTGCGGTTGATGTCGTCTGCGGCCCAGTCCGCGGTATTGCCGAGCGCCATCATCTCGGGATAGTCCGGCATGCGCGCGGTATTGACCACATGTGTGATCGGAGTTCCCCACTGGCGACCGAACGCGAGATAGGCCTCCTTGGCGCAGTCCTGGCCCTTGAGCACGATGACGCGGTTCTCGTAGAGCGCCTCGGCTAGCTGGCGAAAGGTCGCATCATCGATTCCCGCCGCCACATCCACTCCATACACCGCTACGCCGAACGGCCCGTCAAACGCCTCGAAGCGAATCATTGTCCTCACTCCATTTTTATATGGCGTCTCGCGTCGCCGTTAAGCATTCTCCGCAGCTAGCTCGCCGCCGTCAATCGTTGCCGACACATAGGCGCTATTTTCGGCTGTGTCGGGAGCATCATGATGCGATGGGCGAGAGCGTGCGGCTCAGCGGCGAATAGCGGTCGGTGGTGCGATGCCTGAAGTGTGTGCGCCTTCGACGATGGCTTCTTCATCTTGCGCCACGGCTTCGCCGACGCTGGTCGTTCATGTCGAGGATGACCTGTTCATGCTGAGCGCCGACGGCATGTGAAATTCCACGGCGGCGGCAGGCCCGTGACCTGGGACGATCGCTATGTGGGACTATTTCTGGCTAACCTGCCTTGAGCTGCTTCGCTGCGCGTAGGGCAAAATAGGTGAGAATTCCGTCAGCGCCAGCGCGCTTGAAAGCAACGAGGCTTTCCATCATCACGCGCTCGCCGTCGACCCACCCCTGGATGCCGGCGCCTTCGAGCATCGCGTATTCGCCTGACACCTGATAGGCGTAGGTGGGCAGGCTGAAGGCTTCTTTGACACGATGTACGATGTCGAGATAAGGCATGCCGGGCTTGACCATCACCATGTCCGCGCCCTCGGCGATATCGAGGGCGACCTCGCGCAGTGCCTCGTCGCTGTTGGCCGGGTCGAGCTGATAGGTGCGCTTATCGCCCTTGCCGAGACTGGTGGATGAGCCGACGGCATCCCTGAAGGGGCCGTAAAAGCCAGAAGCGTATTTTGCCGCATAAGCCATAATGCGGACGTTGTCGTGGCCTGCCGCGTCTAGCGCTGCCCGGATCGCGCCAACACGTCCGTCCATCATGTCCGACGGCGCGATGACGTTACAGCCGGCTGCTGCCTGCGCCAACGACTGCTTGACCAGCACTTCAATGCTCTTATCGTTGACCACATAGCCGTCGCGCACCAGACCGTCTTGTCCATGTGAGGTGAAAGGGTCGAGCGCCACGTCACAGACAATACCGATATCTGGTACCGCCTTGGCCACGGCGCGCACCGCTCGGCAGATCAGATTGTCCGGATTGTAGGCCTCCTCCGCCTCGTCGGTCTTTAGCGCGAGGTTGATCACCGGAAAGATGGCCAATGCCGAAATGCCGATCGCAGCGGCCTCGCCAGCCGCTTCGACTAGGCCGGCCACGGATAGCCGCTCGACACCTGGCATCGAGGGCACCGGTGCCGGGCTGTCCAGTTCATGCACGAAGACCGGCCAGATCAGATCGTCGATGCTGAGGCGGGTCTGCGAGACCAGCCGGCGACTCCAATCGTCGCGCCGGTTGCGGCGCAGGCGTGTATTGGGGTAGCGGCCAAGGTAGGCGGGTAGGCGGGGTCCGGGCATGGTAGGCTCCCTTGTAGAGACGAGAGTGTAATGCACGCGCGCGTCGCTGAAAATCCTCCTGTGTTGACAGGCGCACGCCCGCACCAGATAAGGGATTCGGGAGGACTCGACGTGGATTTCGATCTGAGTGAGGAACAGGCGGCGTTTCGCGAGGCCGCACGTAGCTTTGCCGTCGAGCGCATGGCGCCCGAGGCCGCGGCCTGGGACGAAAATAATATCTTTCCGGTCGCGGTATTGCGCGAGGCCGCGGCGCTCGGCTTCGCCGGCCTTTACTGCGATCCGGCGCATGGTGGGACGGGGCTCGGGCGCGTTGATACGGCTGTGGTGCTTGAAGAGCTCTCTTCTGCTTGTCCCTCAACCGCGGCCTATATCTCGATCCACAACATGGCCTCGTGGATGATCGATAGCTTCGGCGACGATGACCAGCGCGCCCGCTGGCTGCCCGGGCTCACCGCGATGGACCTGTTCGCGAGCTATTGCCTGAGCGAGCCTGGCGCGGGCTCCGATGCCGCCGCATTGCGCACCCGCGCGCACCGCGATGGGGGCGATTACGTGCTCGACGGCGCCAAGGCCTTCATCTCCGGCAGCGGCGCTTCCGATATCTATGTTTGCATGGTGCGCACGGGCGATGGAGGTCCTGGTGGTATAAGCTGTCTGGTGGTCGAGAAGGATACGCCCGGGCTTTCCTTCGGCGCCCAGGAGAAGAAGCTAGGCTGGCATTCCCAGCCCACCGCGGCGGTGATCTTCGAGGGCTGCCGCGTGCCCGTTGCGAACCGCATCGGTATCGAAGGCGACGGCTTCAAGATCGCCATGAAAGGTCTCGACGGCGGTCGCATCAATATCGGTGCATGCTCACTCGGCGGCGCTCGTGCGGCGCTTGAGGCGACGCGCGATCATATGCAGATGCGCGAGCAGTTCGGCCAGAAGCTGGCCGAGTTCCAGGCCCTACGATTCAAGCTTGCCGACATGGCGACCGAGTTGGAGGCGGCGCGCCTGATGATCTGGCGGGCGGCGGCCAAGCTCGATGCCGCGGCGCCGGACGCGACGTTGCATTGCGCCATGGCCAAGCGCTTCGCGACGGACGCTGGCTTCGACGTTTGCAATGCGGCGCTGCAGTTACACGGTGGTTATGGCTATTTGCGGGATTACCCGATCGAGCGCATCCTGCGCGACCTGCGGGTCCATCAGATATTGGAAGGAACCAATGAGATCATGCGCGTGATCATCGCTCGCGAGCTTCTGCGCGGAAATGCACTCTCATGAGTGAGCCAGAAGTTCTGTTCGCTGTAAAAGGTGACCGTGCTAGCATCACCCTCAATCGTCCCAAGGCGCTGAACGCTCTGAACCACGCCATGGTGTTGGAGATCACTGCCCGGCTGCACGACTGGGCGGGCGACGATGCCGTGCGCGAGGTAGTGATCAGTGGCGCCGGCGAGCACGCCTTCTGCGCTGGTGGCGACGTTGTCGGTATCGCCAAGCGCATCCTGGCCGGCGAGGTGGGCACGGGTTTGAGCGCCAACTTCTTCCGCGAGGAATATCGCCTCAACCGTATTATCCGCACCTATCCGAAGCCCTATCTGGCGATCCTCGACGGCATCACCATGGGCGGCGGTGTAGGGCTCTCGATCCATGGTCGCTACCGCATCGCCACCGATCGCACGGTGCTGGCGATGCCCGAGATGGCTATTGGCTTTTTTCCCGATGTCGGGGGCGGCTATGCTCTGGCACGGTTTCCGGGAAAATCTGGCCTTTACATGGCGCTGAGCGGCGCCCGAGCGCGAGCTGCTGACTGCCTTTATGTCGGAGCTGCGACGCATTATGTCTCGGATGGTAATTTGGCAAAACTGGTCGACGCCATCAACTCGGCACCGATCGAGACGTTGCTCGATACTTATGCCGAGGATCCAGGATCGCCACCGATGCGTGAACGGCAGGCGCAGATCGATCGCTGCTTTGCCGGTGGCAGCGTGGAGGCTATCCTGGCGGCGCTCGACGCTGAGGGTGGCGAATGGGCCGAGAAGACGGCAGCGACGCTACGCCATGTCGCGCCGCTCAGTCTCAAAGTGGCTCATCGCCAGCTGACAGAGGCTGCAGGTCTGGAATTCGATGCCAACATGGTGATGGAATACCGGCTCTGCCAGCGCTTCATGGCTGACCACGACTTTTGCGAAGGCGTGCGTGCAGTGTTGATCGACAAGGACAAGGCGCCGGCGTGGCGGCCGGCAAGCCTCGATGCTGTCGGTGATGAGACTGTAGATGCCTATTTCGCGCCGCTCGGTGAGCGCGATCTGACATTCGACTAAGGGAGGACCGCATGCAGATCGGTTTTATCGGTGTGGGAAACATGGGTGGACCTATGGTGCGCAACCTGCTCAATGCTGGCGATGCGGTGATGGTCTTCGACGTTGCGTCCAAAGCGGTCGCTGCAATCGTCGTCGATGGTGCCGTAGCTGTCGAGTCGCCGGCTGCTGCGGTTGAGGGCGCCGAGATGGTCATCACCATGCTACCGGCCGGCACCCAAGTGCGCGAGGTCTATTGCGGCGATGGTGGAGTGATAGCTGCGGCGGCGCCGGGTACCGTGCTAATCGATTGCTCGACGATCGATGTCGAGAGCGCGCGCGAGATCGCGGCGGCGGCTGATGCGGCCGGTCTCTCCATGCTGGATGCGCCGGTTTCCGGCGGCGTTGCCGGCGCTTCGGTGGCAGCACTCACCTTCATGGTCGGTGGCGCGGCGGAGGCTTTCACAAAGGCCGAGCCGGTATTGGCCAAGATGGGACGCACGATCGTCCATGCCGGTCCTAGCGGCAACGGCCAGGTGGCAAAGATTTGTAACAACATGATCCTCGGTATCTCCATGATAGCCCTCTGCGAGGCCTTCACGTTGGCTAAATCGCTTGGCCTAGAGGCACAAACCCTGTTCGATATCTCGTCGAATGCGTCCGGGAGTTGTTGGGCTATGCTCAACCACCTGCCGGTAGCTGGAATCGTCGAGACGGCCGCGTCGAATAGGAATTTTGTGCCGGGTTTTGCAACGGACATGATGCTGAAGGATCTGCGGCTTGCCCAACAGGCGGCTAACGCCAGCGGTACTGCCACGTCATTGGGCGCCGAGGCAGCAGCCCTTTACGGTATCTTCAGCGCTGCCGGCAATGGTGGCCTCGACTACTCCGCAATCATAAAAATGATTGCCGGAAAGTGAAGGGTAACGGTATGACAACCCAAGACAGATAAAATTCTGGACCGACTACATCAATCACAACCAAAACTAAGCGGGTCTCCCGCTCCTTGAGCTTTCTTCTGCCGCTCACTCTGCTGCGCTCTTGTGCTGTTGGCCGAAACGAATATCGCAGCCAACTCGCACCATAATTTTTCGATAATCTCGCTTTTGTTGACTATAGACGGTCTCAGCCGGGCGGTTTTGCGCTGGCTTGTGAATTGACCGAGGCTATAGTCTCAGCCCTATTGCTATGGGAGGACAGTATGCGCGGACTCGAAGATCGTGTGGTTATCGTCACGGGCGGCGGTGGTGGTATCGGTGGTGCGACGGTGCGGCGTTTTACCGATGAAGGTGCCAAGGTTGCGGTATTAGACCGAGAAGGCGGCGCAGCGGCGACAGTCTCGGGCACGGCTCCCGGCAGCAAGGCCTACGCCTGCGATATCACCGACTATGATGGTGTCGCCGCGTCCGTGACCGCGGTCGAGGCTGAGTTCGGCCCGGTCGATGTCCTCGTGAACAATGCCGGCTGGGATCTCTTCAAGCCGTTCGTGGCGACAGAGCCGGAGGATTGGCAGAAACTTATCGCGATCAATCTGGTTGGCGTGCTTAACATGATCCATGTGACCCTACCCGGCATGGTAGAGCGCGGCTATGGACGCATCGTTTCTGTGGCCTCAGACGCGGCCCGCGTCGGCTCCTCCGGAGAAGCCGTCTATGCCGCCTGCAAGGCGGGCATGCTGGGGTTGTCCAAAACACTCGCGCGCGAGCACGCCCGGCATGGGGTAACGGTCAATGTGGTCTGCCCGGGACCGACGGAGACCAACCTGCTTGCCGAAGTTGCCGCCGGTTCGCGCAACCCGGAGAAATTACAAGAGGCCTTGCGTCGCGCTATCCCCATGGGGCGGTTAGGCCAGCCCAACGACTTGCCAGGCGCCATATGCTTCTTTGCCAGCGACGACGCTGGTTTCGTCACTGGCCAGGTGCTCAGTGTTTCCGGCGGTCTGACGATGGCCGGCTGACGCTCTACTTGAAGGCCTGAATTTCGGTCTGCGCACGCCCCAGAATGAGGGCGTGGATATCGTGCGTGCCCTCGTAGGTGTTGACCGCCTCCAGGTTCATGGCGTGGCGGATGACGTGGTACTCGTCAGCGATGCCGTTGGCCCCGTGCATGTCGCGGGCGACGCGGGCGATATCGAGGGCCTTGCCGCAATTGTTGCGCTTGATGATTGAGATCATCTCCGGCGCCACCTTGCCTTGGTCCTTGAGGCGGCTAACTCGTAGCGCGGCCTGCAAACCGAGCGCGATCTCGGTTTGCATGTCGGCAAGCTTTTTTTGCACCAGCTGGGTTGCTGCAAGCGGCCGGCCGAACTGGGTGCGCTCCAGAGTGTAGGTGCGCGCCGCATGCCAGCAGAATTCTGCCGCGCCCATGCTGCCCCATGCGATCCCTAGGCGCGCATTGTTGAGGCAGCCGAATGGTCCGGCAAGGCCACGGATCTCGGGGAAGATGTTCTCCTCCGGCACGAACACGTCATCGAGCAAGATCATCCCGGTCGGCGAGGCCCGTAGCGAGAACTTGCCTTCGAGTTTCGGCGTCGAGAGGCCTTCAGCACCGCGCTCGACGACGAAGCCGCGGATCTTACCGCTCTCATCCTTGGCCCAGACCAGAAGCACATCGGCGATCGAGCTGTTGCTGATCCAGGTCTTCGAGCCAGTGAGACGGAAGCCGCCGTCAACGGCGCGTGCGCGGGTGGTCATGCCGCCCGGGTCGGAGCCATGGTCGGGCTCGGTCAGCCCGAAGCACCCGATCAGCTTGCCGGCAGCCATGCCCGGCAGCCAGCGCTGCTTTTGTTCCTCGGTGCCATACGCAGAGATCGGCCACATGACCAGGCTCGACTGCACCGAGAGGCAGCTACGATACGCAGAGTCGACGCGCTCGACCTCCCGCGCGATGAGGCCATAGGCGACCGTGCTGGCACCGGCGCAGCTATAGCCCTCGATGGTCGCGCCGAGCAAGCCTAGCTTACCCATCTCCTCCATGATGTGACGGTCGAAGCTCTCGCTGCGGTTGGCCTCAACAATCCCTGGCATCAGCCGATCTTGGGCGAAGTTGTGTGCGGTCTCGCGGATCAGGCGCTCATCCTCATCGAGCTGGTCGTCGAGGCGGAAGGGGTCGGCCCAATCGAAGCTGCTCGCGTGGTCGGAGAGGCGGGCGGCGAGCTCGGGCTGCGGCTGGCTGGACATGAAGCTTTCCTACTCGACGTGAAAGGAGTTGGCGATGGCGACGAGATGGCGTAGGCGCTTTTTATTCATCGTGGCGATGCGCGTGTAGTACCAGACGCCGTCAAGCTCTTGGAGCCGAAGCACTAAGTACCACCCGAGCGGCCCGATCGTAAAACGGCATGCCAACTCATCATAGACACCGACCGCGTTCTCGCCGCGGCGTTGAACGTCGCAGTACTTGAGCGGCGCCTGACCAAGGCGATGGAGATGGTCCATCGCCGCCTGCAGAATCTCGGTGAGGGGTTCGAAGGCGGGATCCGCAAGGGGGCTGTCCGGCGCATTGAGAACGCTCTCTACATCGGCCACTTCCGTATCGTTAAGAAACGCGGTCATGCGCCCGTCGAGCCAGTCGGCTGGATAGGCAATATTCTCCGAGAGCGGGCGCATCTCAATACTGCTGAGCTGTGAGAAGGCACCGGGCTCGGGCATGACCCGCAGCACAGCGATATGCTCGCCCGCCGCATCTGTCTCTCGCACGACCTCGTGCTGAAAGCCTTCGGGAATCTTGAAAGTCTGTCCTGCCGCAGGTGTGGCGGCGAACAAAATCAGAGCAAGCCAGAACATATGCCGCATCATAGCCTCCAAGTAGCGACCGCCGCCTGTGCCTTCAAGCGTCGAAACGCACCGCCGCACCCGACGGGTCTCCCAAAAGCTCGCCGTCGCGCATTACCTCACGGCCGCGGATGATCGTTGCCATTGGCCAGCCGGTCAGTGCGCGGCCTTCGAACGGGCTCCAGCCGCATTTGCTCGCCAACCAGTTGTTTTCGATGTGGCGCTGCGCCTTGAGGTCGACCAAGGTCAGGTCGGCGTCGTTGCCGGGAAGGATGGCGCCCTTGCCATGGGTGCGATAAAGGCGGGCCGGAGCGCTGCAAAGCAGATCCACCAAGCGGTTAAGGCTAAGGTGGCCGGCTGCAACATGGTCGAGCATGAGCGGCAGCATGGTTTGCACTCCCGGCATGCCTGACGGGCTTTTGGGATAGGGTTTTGCCTTCTCTTCGCGGCTATGGGGCGCGTGGTCAGAGCCGATCACATTTACGACGCCGTCTGCCAAACCCTGCCACAGAGCCTCGCGGTGGCGCGCCTCGCGGATCGGCGGGTTCATCTGGGCTAAGCTGCCGAGTTCGGCGTAGCAGGTAGGAGCCTCAAGGGTGAGGTGTTGCGGCGTGCACTCCACACTTACCCAATCGGGACGCCTGCGCAGCATCGCCATTTCCTCCGCTGTGGTGACATGAAGCACGTGCACGGGCCGGCGCGTCTCTTCCGCCAGGCGTAACAAGCGCTCGGTCGCCAGGCGCGCGGTCTCGACATCCCGCCACTGCGGATGCAGGGCCGGATCGTCACCGCTTTCAGCAAGGGTGCGGCGCTCTCTGAGCCGGGTCTCATCCTCGGCGTGGACGGCAACCCGACGGCTACCCGAGCGCAGGACGCACTCCAGTGTCTCGTCGTCGGCGACTAGCAGGCTGCCGGTGGAGGAGCCCATGAAGATCTTAACGCCGCAGCATCCGGGTAGCTTCTCTAGCTCAGGTAACTTTTCAATATTCTCCTTACAAGCACCGATGAAAAAAGCGTAATCTGTCCACGATCTACCGTCGGCGCGAGCCAGCTTGTCTGCCAAGGTCTCAGCCGTTGTGGTGGCCGGGAAGGTGTTGGGCATCTCGAAGATCGTGCAGACGCCGCCAAGCGCCGCTGCCGCGGTGCCACTGGCCAGGTTCTCTTTATGCTCAAGGCCGGGTTCGCGGAAATGGACCTGGCTGTCGATGATGCCGGGCAGCACATGCAGCCCGCGTGCGTCGATTGTGTGCTCAGCCTTGGCGTCGCCGAGATTGCTGATTTCTACTATGCGGCTGCCGACGATACCGATATCGGCATGGCCGTGACTGACGTTGGTGACTACCGTGCCGCCGCGGACGACGAGATCGAAGTGTTGTGCCATGGCCGCAGTCTACCCTGCGGCGAGCCCGACGTCAGGTAAAAGCCTTGAAGGTAATGGTGGTGAAGGTATCCGAAACGCCATTGACGCTATGAATACGCTCGTTGATGAAGTGCCCGATGTCACTGTTATCTGCTAGGTAGGCCTTGATCAGCAGGTCGTACTGGCCCGAGGTGGAATAGACCTCGGAAACCTCGTCGAGATTCTGCACGAGGCTATCGGCGACCGCATAGGCCTTGCCGAGTTCACACTTGATATTGATAAAAATAGTCTGCATGGCGGATCTTCGTTCAACTAGCTGTGCGCGCCGGTCTCAGCATGAACGCGGGTACGTGATCGCCCATGCCGGTGACCGGGGCGTCCTTCTTCGGCTTCACCGCTGCCTTGCTCTTACTCCGGTTGCTGCGACCGGGCCTACGTTCTTTAGCTGTTGCCGTCGGCGCTTCCACTGCGACTTCGGGCTTTTCCTTCGTCTTCTCTTCAGGTTCCACTGCGGTTTTCGATTTTGCCTTCGTCTTCTCTTCCACCTCACCGTCTACCTGTGGCTTGGCGGCGGGGGCGACCGGAGCCTCGAGCGTCCCTTGCGGGATTTCGTGGCCAATTAGATCAGTGATTGCCTTGAGAAACTTGGCGTCACGCGGCGTGCCGATTGTAAAGGCACGTCCGGTGCGGCCTGCCCGTCCCGTGCGACCGATGCGATGAACATAGTCTTCCGGGTGAATGGGCACGTCGTAATTGAAGACGTGACTGAGGCCGGCGATGTCAAGTCCGCGGCTCGCGACATCGGTCGCCACCAGCAGGGTGATGGCTCCCTCCTTGAACGCCGCCAAAGTCTCCATGCGCGATGTTTGCGCCATGTCGCCATGCAAACCTGCCGCAGACAGGCGGTGCCGCTTGAGCGAGCGCGAAAGCTCGTCCACCTCCTTCTTTAGATTACAGAAGATTAGTGCATTCTCGACCGGCTGCCTTTCTATCAGTAAGCACAATGCCTTGCGTTTGTCGCGTACCGTACTCATGACTAGAAACTGATCGACCATGTCCGGGGGCGAGGCGGGCGGTGCGACGGTAATCTCCTTCGGCGACACTAGAAATTTATCCGCCAGACGACGGATTTCCTTCGGCATAGTGGCCGAGAACATCAAGGTCTGACGGATCGGCTGCAGCAGGCTAACGATGCGCTCCACATCCGGGATGAAGCCCATATCAAGCATGCGGTCGGCTTCGTCGATCACCAATACCTTGATGCCGGTCAGCAGGACGTTACCGCGTTCGAACAGGTCGATTAATCTACCGGGCGTGGCGATCAGAACATCGACGCCACGCTCGAGCGCACGCTGCTGATCGCCCATCGATATGCCGCCGATCAGCAAGGCCATAGATAGCTTGTGATACTTGCCATAAACATTGAAATTCTCTGAGATCTGGATCGCCAACTCACGCGTTGGCGTGAGGATTAGCGAGCGCGGCATGCGAGTGCGTGCTCGGACAGTGCTGAGAATATCGATCATTGGCAATGTGAAAGATGCTGTCTTTCCGGTGCCGGTTTGTGCGCACCCCAGAACATCGCGACCCTGCAAAATAACCGGGATCGCTTTCTCTTGTATTGGGGTGGGGCGCTGGTAGCCGGCGTCTTCGACGGCTCGCAATGTTTCCTGGCCGAGGCCGAGGGATTTAAAATCCATGTACGCTGTTTGATGCTTTTCTGTCTAGCGGTTGGACCGCTTGGTCCGGGGCGTTTAGAACGCTATTTACATTCCAAGCTAGAATATCATGTTTTAGCGCAGGAAAATCAACATAAATTCCGATCAACAGAACATCATCCTATGTTCTGGCTTGCTTTGTCATGCTGCAGTTTGGGCGGTTCAGATTGCGCTACTTAGATCAGTTTTAGGCATCACTATCACAGACTTTTTGAAGGCGGACACTATGGTCGCCATGGTTGCCGGCGTTATTGCGCGCTAGCGAAATGCTGGCGCGCTTGAACTCTGATAAGTTCGCTGTCGTCATGTCCAGTGTATAGAATATCGACGCGGTATGTATTCTGGAGGGCTGTATTCTATAAAGCATCGTCCAGTCCTTCGACATCGATGGCCACCGTAATGAGACCGCGATCCGCATCGTTATCAGCATCTATCCTGGCGGTGACAACCATACCAATGGGCTGATCCGTAAGATTGACACTGCCCTGTATCAGGTCACGGCAGAAGGGTACGATCCCTATGGCCTTGCGACGTAGAGATGCACGCGACGGTAAGGAGACAGAGCCAGTTGAAATAGGGACTACAGACCAACAAAGATAAGAGTTAATTGTTATCCGACTAACAATAATACCTCAATACCAAAGGCAGGAAGATTATCGGAGGTGAGACCCAGGTGTGCCGGTAGCATCTTGAGCGAGTTGTTGGTTAAAGGCGGTAAGCTTGCCTTTGCGCGACACCTGCTCGAACTTCAGATCACCAAAAGCATGAAACTGAATCAAATTGATAGCGCCAGTGAATTTCTTGAAGGCCTGTACGCGCTTGGCGTTGCGTTGGTCATTGGCAATTTCGGCACCGGTTTTTCTGCCTCACCACCTCAAGTACTTCTCGGTGCAGCAGCTGAAGATCGATGAGTCTTTTTGTTGATAGCTTGTCAGAAGATCCCAGCGGCGACGCCATTGTCTAAGCCATCAGTGCGGTCGCCAATGCCACGTTCGGCAATCTCTTGAACCATATCGATGGTGCAAATAATTCCCTCAGAAAAATCGGGCTTGGGTCCTAGGTGGGGACCGGTAGGTGAGCGCGTAAGCCGTGCCCAGCAATCAAATCTCGTTTTTGCCTAGAACATGCGCCGGGCCATGTCGCGCAGCAGCAGAACGAAGGTCTTGTCGCCGGTGCCACTACCGCGGGCGACCTTGCTCTCGATACTGACAAGGGGCGTGCCGGCAAGACAGAACGCCATCAGAGTGCGAATACTCTCACCGACCGTGATGGAGGAAATGCGTCCCCGGCTACGGCAGATGCGTTGCGCAGATGCAGTCTTCGGTGGATCGAAGGCGACGACCATGAAGACGTCGTCGCGCAGGCCAGTCGTGCGTCGTGTCGCGAAGGTTACGTCGCGGCCCGGAAAGGCGCTTTGCAGTGAGGATGAGACTACGTTGGCCAGAGTCGCCGGGGCGATGCCGAAGGGATTGCCGACAATAAAGGTGGGCACGGCGCGGCTGTCCGTGCCGCCGGCGATGAGATAGCTCGTCGCATTCGGGCGGAAGACCTTGTGGTTGTAGATGCGTTTGTCACCGAGCGCACAGGCGCTAGCCAGCAGCGCCGTCAGGGTCAGAACGATGATTGTGCGTGCGCTCAAATGTCCAGATCCCGATCGTCCACCAAGGCGGCGTGCTCTTGAATGAATTGCATGCGCTTTTCTGGATTTCGGCCCATCAGTTCGTCGACCCGGCGCGCCGTTGGTCGTTCCTCCTCTTCGTCGATGTTGATGCGCAGCAGGGTGCGGGTGGCCGGTGCCATGGTGGTGGTCTTGAGCTGTGCCGGCGGCATTTCGCCCAAGCCCTTGAAGCGACTGACCTCGACCTTTGAGTTCGCCTTGAACTCGCTGGCCAGCAGCCGCTCGCGATCGGCGTCGTCGTGGGCATAGACCGTCTGCGCGCCATGGGTGAGGCGGTAGAGCGGGGGCTGGGCAAGGAACAGATGGCCGCCGCGCACCAGATCCGGCATGAGGCGGAAAAAGAATGTCATCAGCAGCGAGGCAATATGGGCTCCATCGACATCGGCGTCGGTCATGATAATGACGCGCTCGTAGCGCAGGCGGTCCTCGCGATAGGAATCGCCGGTGCTACAGCCGAGTGCCTGGATCAGGTCGTTGAGTTCCTTGTTACTGCGCAGTTTATCGGCCGAGGCGGAGGCGACATTGAGGATCTTGCCGCGTAAGGCCAGGATTGCCTGGGTCTCGCGATTGCGCGCCTGCTTGGCCGAGCCGCCGGCGGAATCGCCCTCAACGAGGAAGACCTCGGTGCCCACCGCACCGCTGCGCGTACAGTCGGAGAGCTTGCCTGGGAGGCGCAGCTTGCGGGTGGCGGATTGCCGCGCGACCTCCTTGTCCTGGCGTCGCTTGAGGCGCTCGTCGACCCTGGCCAGCACATGGGTGAGCAGGGCGTTGGCGGCCTCTGGGTCGCTCGCCAGCCAATGCTCGAAATGGTCCTTGAGCGTGGTCTCCAAAAGCTTTGCCACTTCCGGCGATGCCAGCTTTTCCTTTGTCTGTCCCTGGAACTGAGGGGCAGCTATGAACAGCGACAAGAGCCCGCAAGCCTCGGCCATCACGTCGTCGGCGGTGATCTGTGCTGCGCGGCGGTTGCGCGCCAGCTCACCATAAGCGCGCATGCCTTTGCCCAAGGCGCTCCGCAGGCTCTGCTCGTGGCTGCCGCCCAACGGCGTCGGTACGGTGTTGCAGTAACTTGAGAGGAAGGCGCTACCGCCGTCGCTTGGCCAGGCGATGGCCCATTCGATGCGCCCCTTTCCGCCGGCGAGCTTGGCCTCACCGACGAAGGGCAGGGCAGTTACTGTGGCGCCGCCGTTGAGCGTGCCGGCGAGATAGTCCGCGAGGCCGCCTGGGAAATGCAGTACGGTCTTTTCAGGAATGTCGTCGCCACTGCCGAGAAGCTGGGGGGCGCAGCGCCAGCTCATCTTGACGCCGCGGAAGAGGTAGGCCTTGGAGCGTGCCATGCGGTATAGATTGGCAGGGCGAAAGCGGGCCTGCTCGGTGAAAATGGTGGTGTCGGGCCGGAAGCTGATGCTGGTGCCGCGTCGGTTCTGAATCGCGCCGATCTTTTCCAGCTTGCCTTGCGGCTCGCCCCGACAATAGCTCTGGCGCCACAGGTTGCGGTCGCGCGCCACCTCGATTGTCAGGGTCTCGGCGAGAGCGTTGACCACCGATAGTCCGACGCCGTGCAGCCCGCCCGCTGTCTCATAGGACTTGCCGGAAAACTTGCCGCCCGAATGCAGTGTGGTGAGGATCACTTCCAATGCCGACTTCTTTTTGAACTTGGGGTGCACGTCGACCGGGATGCCGCGGCCGTTATCGCGCACCGTGACCGTTCCGTCGGCCGCAAGCTCAAGGTCGATGGTGCTTGCCTGACCCGCCACCGCCTCGTCCATGGCATTGTCGAGCAATTCCGCGACAAGGTGATGCATGGCACCCTCGTCGGTGCCGCCGATAAACATGCTGGGCCGACGGCGGACGGGCTCGAGCCCTTCGAGAACCTCGATGTCGCTGGCTGTATAGTCGCCCGTGGTTTTGCCCGCCGCGTCGAAAAGATCTGGCATTCTGGTCTCGCTGCCCCGTTTAGGCGTATCCGATGACACCAATCATATGGTACACGGCGAACGTTTCAAAACAACATGTAGTGCAATCGCCCCAAGGCGGTACATATTCGTTAGTAAGATTTAGAAAAGCTGCGAGCTGGCGGTGGCGGTGGTGCGTGAGCTTGTGCCGGTGGCGGTGGCGGTGGCGGTGGCGGTAGTACGATGGCACTCGGCCGCGGGGTTGGTATCACCGGCACGGCCGTATCGCGTGCCAAATGGCCGTCGCCGCCCTCGACCACTACGCCATCAGCTATCTCGCTTTCGTCAGGGATCTTGCCGAGGCCAGGATCCAGCGGCACGACCAGGCCTGCCTGGACAACCGCCTCGCTGCTTGTGGGGCCGACCACAGCCGTCTGACCGGGGCTTGCCAGCACCGGTTCGCCGCCAAATGGCGCAATGATCACCTGGCCTTCAAACACAGCAACGGCGGTGCGCCCGCTCTCCGTTACGGTTACCACGAAGTCGGTGCCGCGAATGCCTATCATGGCAACCGGGGTCTCGATCAGCACCTGCTCCGGCGGCAGGTCGCCGCTGATGAAACGCATGGTACCAACGGCGATGCCAAGCACGAACTCGCCCGTGCCTTGGTCGGGGTCGTAGATCAGACGATCGAGCACGATCATCGAGCTCTGGCCAACCCGAAGATCGCTTTCGTCAAGGAAGCGAATACGCGTCGAGGCCTCAGCCAGTGTCTGCACCAGCTCGTCGGAGACGACACTGCCACCAAGGTCGAGACGGGCGGTCTGGCCGCCAGGCGGCGTGCCGTAGGCGTCGCGGTTGAGCTCGATCACCGATCCGATGGTTTGGGCCAATGCCGGCGTTCCGAGCACGCTGGCAAGAAAGACCGCGCTCATTGCTGCGCTGTATATCCATACACGCATAGCTATCTCAATCCCTGATCACGAATCGTGGTGAAGTATAGTTGCATTCGCCGCGCCAGGCATATGATAATGCATCACCCCGCCGGTTGAGAAGGTGCGCCGCGTCGCTGTTCCGTCGGCCGGCGTTGTGCCTGGGTTGGTTCTTGGCCACAGAGGTGCCGGGTGCGTTGGACGCGATGGCGCGAGACATGCCGGGAATGTCGACGATCGGCACCCTTCGGCGACGTACATGTCCAACACCAAATCCAATTGGCATGGTACGCTCCTCTCTACGCTCCGACACCACCCTGTGCGGCGCCGTGTTGTTTTGACCAACCAGCAGATATGCCAAAAGGCGTGATGGAGGAGTGACGGCTGTCACAAAGCAGTCTTATTAGGGTACTGAGATGCCGATTTACCTGAGAGCCACAGCCGGGATAGCGGCATCCATATCGGCAGTAATCAGTATGCCGATGCAGCCGATGCAAAAGGTCCCCGCTGCAGTCATCTTGCCGGGATAAATGATGCAACGGCGCTGGTGCAAAACATCAAAGAAAGGGGCGAAAAGCGATCCTGCTCATCGCCAAGCCCGACCGGCTAGCCAGAGCAGCCTTCGTCGTCACCAACCTGTCCCGCCCCGCTGAGCGAGTGGTGGCTTTCTACAATCAACGAGGTGGCAAAGCGAAGCAGTACATCAAGGGAGGCAAGAACGCGATTAAATGGATACCGCATGTCCATACACGCATAGCTATCTCAACCCCTGATCACGGATCATGGTGAAGTAATAGTAGCATTCGCCGCGCCAGCATATGACAACGCACCGCACCGCCGGTTGAGGCGGCGGGCCGCGTCGCTGTGCCGTCAGCCGGCGTCAGACCGAGTAGTAGAGGTCGAACTCGATTGGGTGCGGCGACATTTCGAAGGCCTGCACCTCCTCGCGCTTGAGGTCGAGGTAGCCCTCGATCTGGCTGGTGCTGAAAACGTCGCCGGCCGTCAGAAACTCGTTATCCGCTTCGAGCACATCGAGCGCCTCGCGCAGGCTGCCGCATACCGTCGGCACCCCCTCCAACTCTTCCGGCGGCAAGTCGTAGAGGTCCTTGTCCATAGCATCACCCGGGTCGATCCGGTTGCGGATGCCGTCAATGCCTGCCATCAGCATCGCCGCGAACGCGAGATAGGGGTTCGCTGCCGGGTCCGGAAAGCGCACCTCGACACGTTTGCCCTTGGGGCTGGTGGCGAAGGGGATGCGGCAAGCGGCTGAGCGGTTAAGCGCCGAATAAGCTAGCAGCACCGGCGCCTCGAAGCCCGGCACCAGACGTTTGTAGCTATTAGTGGTTGGGTTGGTGAAGGCGTTGAGTGCCTTGGCATGCTTGACGATGCCGCCGATGTAGTGCAGCGCTGCCTCGGAGAGGTCAGCATAGCCGGAGCCGGCAAAGAGGGGCGAGCCGTCCTTCCAAATCGACTGGTGGCAGTGCATGCCCGAGCCATTGTCGTCGACCACAGGCTTAGGCATGAAGGTCGCGGTCTTACCGTAGGCATGAGCGACCTGATGAACGCAGTACTTGTAAATCTGCAGTTCATCGGCGCATTGCACTAAGGGCGCAAACTTGATGCCGAGTTCGTTCTGGCTGGGCGCCACCTCGTGATGGTGCTTCTCCATGTCAAGGCCCATCTCCATCATGGCGCTGACCATCTCGGAGCGTAGATCTTGCATGGAGTCGACCGGCGGTACCGGGAAGTAACCACCCTTGGCGGCGGGCCGGTGTCCCATATTGCCACCTTCCAAGTCGGATCCTGTGTTGTAAGGGCCTTCCTCCTCGTTGACGCTGTACATGGTGTGGTTCTGCGAGACCTTCCAGCGCACGTCATCAAAAACGAAGAACTCGGCTTCCGGCCCAAAATAGGCGGTATCGCCGATGCCTGAGGACTTGAGGAAGGCTTCCGCCTTGGCGGCCGTCGAGCGCGGGTCGCGTTCATAGGGTTGGCCCGTGGTTGGCGTCAGCACGTCGCAGACGACGATCATGGTCGGCTGGGCGGTGAAGGGGTCGAGTACAGCAGATCCCGGATCGGGCTTCAGCATCATGTCCGATTCGTTAATCGCGCGCCAACCGGCGATTGAGGAGCCGTCGAACATAATGCCGTCCTCGAACAGGTCCTCATCGACTGCGGAGGTGGGCTGTGAGGTGTGCTGCCACTTGCCGCGGGGGTCGGTGAAGCGCCAGTCGATGTAGGCGACCTCGTTTTCCTTGATCATCTCGAGAATTTTTTTGACGTCGGACATGAGCTATATCTGCCTTGCTGTGATGTCGTGGCTCGGGGGTCGTAGCGCGGGGCGAGCGAGCGATCGGTCGCGCGTGCTGCCGCCGCGTGCGTTTGCGTGCTTATATTGCTTCGGTGCCAGTCTCTCCGGTGCGAATGCGAATAGCTTCCTCAACGGTGCTGACGAAGATCTTGCCATCGCCAATGCGACCAGTATGGGCGGCTTTCTGAATGGCCTCGATAGCGCGCTCGATCAAACCGTCGTCGGCGACTATCTCGATCTTGATCTTGGGCAGGAAGTCGACCACGTACTCGGCGCCGCGGTAAAGTTCAGTATGTCCCTTCTGGCGCCCGAAACCCTTGGCTTCGGTGACGGTGATGCCCTGCAGACCCATCTCGTGCAGCGCTTCCTTCACCTCGTCAAGCTTGAAGGGCTTTATGATGGCTTCTATTTTTTTCATCTTGGCTGGATCCGTTTAGTTCGTGTGTGGTACCCTGCAGGGCCGACTGCGGAAGTGCAATCTATTGTGCCAGAAGCACGGACCGTGCCAAAGCATAAGATTCGGTAATTCCTTGCGGATCGTGCGGCGGCGCAGGGGAAAGCGGCTTTCAGGCTGCTTAGATTTTAATCATTTGGCCTAACGAATAGGCAGGGCAGGCTCCTCCCGCCACCCTTGACGCTCGGCCACGAACCGCCTACAAGCCGGCCCGACGGCGAGTGTAGCTCAGTTGGTTAGAGCGCCTGACTGTGACTCAGGAGGCCGGCGGTTCGAGACCGCTCACTCGCCCCATTATTTCAAGAGCTTATGGCTAACGTCGTCTATATGGAACGTTTCGGGTACCGCGTGGGTGCCATTCCATATATTTTCCATCACAGGCGCTTGGTATTAAACCAGCACAAATTGTTGAGCATTTCCAAACCACCACCT
>JASLYQ010000024.1:2500-40842 GCA_030739735.1 Alphaproteobacteria bacterium
CGCGGCATCGATAGCCTAGCCGATCTTGATGACAAGGTGCTCGGCGTGGCCGGCGGCTCGGTCGACAAGAGCTGGCTGCTGCTGCGCGCCTACATGATCGAGAAGCACGGTCTCGACCCAGCGGACATGGTCAAGGCCATACACGGTGCACCGCCATTATTACAGGAGAAGTTTTTACAGGGTGAGTTCGACGGCGTACTAAACTTCTGGAACTACACCGCTCGGCTGCGTGCCGGCGACAGCGTCGAGTTGCTGCGCGTCCAAGACATTCTTCCCGCGCTCGGCGTAGCAGGTCGCTTGCCGTTGATTGGATATGTCTTCCGAGAATCGTGGGCGGCCGAAAATCCTAAGGCTTTGCAGGGTTTCCTCGCAGCCTCGGCGGCAGCCCGCAAAATCCTTGTTGAGTCTGATGACGAATGGGAGCGCTTGCGCCCAATGACCCGCGCCGAGAACGATGCGGTCTTGGCCTCACTCCGCCAGGGCTATCGAGACGGGGTGCCGCAGACGAGCGCTGCCACACAACGCGATGCCATCGCAGCCGCTTTCGCCATCGTCGCCAAGCTTGGCGGGCGTGAACTGGTCGGTCAGAGCACCCAGCTCGCTTCCGGAACCGTCTGGCAGGGGACGCCATGAGACGAGCTGCCACCATAGCCCGCGGGCCAAGCCCCGCACAGTTGCGGCTGATCTCTTTCCTGTCGCTGCTGATCATCTGGGAGGTTGCAGCACTGCTGTTGCAGTCGCGCGAGTTGCCGGACCTTTGGCGGGTGGCAAGCACGTTTTGGATCGAGCTCACCGACGGCCCTCTGCTTAGCGACCTCGGCCTCACGCTTTTCCGAGTCTTTACCGCCTTTTTGCTGGCGATGGTCATCGGCACTGCCATCGGCATCGCCATGGGATTCAACCGCCGTCTCGATCACCTGTTCGACGGCTGGCTAATCCTGTTCCTAAATATCCCCGCCTTGGTCACGATTATCCTTTGCCTTCTCTGGTTCGGCATTAACGAGGTTTCCTTTATCGTCGCTGTGGCCCTCAACAAAATTCCCAACGTCGTGGTCACCTTACGCGAGGGCGCCCGCGCCATAGACCGTGACCTGCTGCAAGTGGCGGAAATCTTTCGGATCGGTTGGAAACGGACATTCTTCCACTTTTTTCTGCCCCAGCTCTATCCCTATCTGATGGCTGCTGGACGCTCGGGCGTGGCGTTGATTTGGAAGATCGTGCTGGTGGTGGAGTTGCTCGGCGGCTCCAGCGGCATCGGCTTCCGCATGAACCATTTCTTCCAGTATTTCGATATTGCCGGCCTACTCGCCTACACCATGGCTTTTATCGTGGTCATGCTGCTGATCGAGATCGCTTTCGTTGAGCCGCTGGAGCGGCGCCTGACCCGGTGGCGAAAATGACTGCCGCGGGCTCGCAGCTTTCGGTTCGCATTGACCGCAAGGCCTATCCCTCGATGACGACGGACGAACCTGACCGGCTTGCTATCGAGGGGCTGAGCTTCGATGCGGCCGCGGGTGAGTTCATTTGCATCGTGGGCCCCTCGGGCTGCGGCAAAACCACCATGCTCAATGTGGTTGCCGGCCTCGACCATACTGCCCAGGCCGCGATTGAGTTCGGCGGCAAAAGCGACGCGAAAACATCGCGCATTAGCTACATGTTCCAGACGCCACGGCTATTGCCGTGGGCGACGGTACGCGAGAACGTGAGCCTTGTGCTACCGCCGCAAGAAGCCGATAGAGGCCGCGCCGAAGCCTTGCTTGAGGAAATGAAGCTCGGCGATCGTCTCGACGAATATCCCAACCGGCTTTCCGGCGGCATGCAGCGGCGCGTGGCCCTTGCTCGCGCCTTTGTTACCGAACCGGAGTTGCTCTTGCTGGACGAGCCGTTTATCTCTCTCGATGGGCCGGTCGCGGACCATTTGCGCGGCATATTACTGCAGCTCTGGCGGGCGCAACCGACGACAGTGCTATTCGTCACCCACGACTTGCGCGAGGCGATCTATCTAGCGGATCGTATCCTGTTTCTCTCGGACGCCCCGTCGCGCGTGATCCTTGACGAACCCGTACCCATCAAGCGGCCGCGTGATGTCGAAGACCCGCGCATCGAGAACTACCGTCAGCAGCTTCTGGCGGGCAATCGCCTGATTCTGCAAGGTCTAAATTCCGTGTCGAATTCACCAGCGCTGGCATTGGGAAATAAAGAGCAACCGGGCGACCGGCACGTGAGGGAAGAACCGAGATGAACGAAGTTCCCACGGAGACGGTAACACGTTGGGCACTGAAAGCTCGCGACGTGCAGAAAAGCTACGGCCAGCGCAAGGCGCTCAACGGTACCAACATAGCGCTGTCTGAGGGCGAGTTTGCGGCACTGCTCGGCCCCAATGGCGCCGGCAAGACGACCCTCTTTCAGCTGCTGACAGGTTTGTTCGTGGCAGACGGCGGCAGCATCGAGGTCGACGGTACCAATATCAGCAACAACGCGGTGCCGGCGTTGTCGGGCATCGGTGTGGTCTTCCAACAACCGACCCTCGACCTTGATCTCTCGGTGGCCGAGAACTTACGCTTCCACGCGAACCTACACGGCATCGGCGGTGCCGAGGGGCAGCAACGTGTCCACTATGAACTCGAAAAACTCAAACTCGCCGATCGCGCCAATGACAAGTCGCGCGCACTGTCGGGTGGCCAGCGCCGCCGGGTGGAGCTGGCACGAGCACTATTGCACCGGCCCAAGGTTCTGCTCATGGACGAGCCGACCGTCGGCCTCGACCCAACCAGCCGCCGCGACTTGCTGGCCTATGTTCTGGAACTCAGGCGCAAACGCAAGATGGCGATCCTTTGGGCTACACATCTGGTGGATGAGGCCGAAATGGCCGACCGTGTGGTGGTTCTGCACCGCGGCAGCGTCCTGACCAGCGGCAACCCGCAGGCTCTGATCGAGGAAACCGGAAAAGCCAATCTGCACGATGCCTTCGTCGCGCTGACCGGCCAGAAAGACAGCTAAAACGATTCCACGAAGTGGGAGAAAGAGACTTTGCGAACTTCAATTCGATTAGCACTTGCCGGACTCATTATCTGTCTTACCGGCAACGGGATGACCTTTGCCGCCGGCACCGGCTATATCTTTGTCAGTAATGAATCCGACGACACAGTCAGCGTTATAGACGGCGGCAGTTTCGAGGTGATCAAGACTATCGCGACGGGCGATCGCCCCCGCGACATGCGCTTTAGCCCGGACCGCACACGCCTCTATGTTGCCACCAGTGGCGACGACCATATCGAAGTGATCAACATTGCGACGCTCGAGGTTGCAGGCACCATCGAGGCCGGTGAGGATCCGGAAATCTTCCAGCTTGACCCGTCTGGCAAGATCTTGGTGGTCGCCAACGAAGACGATAACGAGGTTACGGTCACCGACGTCGTCAGCGGCAAGCAGCTGCGCGTGATAGAGGATGTTGGTGTCGAGCCCGAGGGCATCACCTTTCGCCACGATGGCAAGGTTGTCTTCGTCACCTCGGAAGCCACCAATTCGGTCCTTATCATCGACCCCTGGGTCGGCAAAATTATTGACGAAGTGCTGGTCGGTAATCGGCCACGCCGCGGCATCGTAACCCCTGATAACAAAGAATATTGGGTGACTAACGAACTCGGCGGCACGGTGAGCATTCTCGACGCCCAGACCTACTCACCACTCGGCCAAGTCTATTTTGAAAAGCGGGGTATGCGCCAGGAAGATATCAATCCGGTCGACTTCGCCATGACCAAGGATGGCAAGACGGCCTATGTCACCCTCGGTCGTGCCCGCCACGTAGCGGTAGTCGACGTGGCCAGCCGCGAGGTTGAGGAATATATCCTCGCCGGCGACCGCGTCTGGGGCGCAGCGCTCAACCGGGACGAAAGCCTGCTCGTGGTGACGAATGGCGCCAGCGACGACGTCACCATCATCGACACTGACGACAACCGCGCGATCAACGCCATATCGGTGGGCCGCACACCGCACACAGTGCGGATCGACGACTGATGCGTAGACTACTCGCAAGCCTCGTCCTAGTGATGACAGCACCGCTAGCATTGGCCCAGGATGACGGTGCGCCCACCATGACCATCGGCTACCTCGATATGGCTGAGGATCCTCGCTACGACGAGTGGGGCATCCATCCGGTCGATATTCGCTCCTCCACCGCGATCGTCGACCGCCGCGGGTTGGCGGGGGCAGAGCTTGGTATGGAAGATCTCTCTCGCCTGAAGCGCGTGGCCAAGACCTCGTTTGCAATGGATCATGCCCGAGTCACCAATACGGCCGGAATACTGAGCGAGATCGCGCGTATGCGTGAAGCGGGTGCCGCCGTTTTCGTGCTTGACGCCCCATCCAAAGTGTTAGTCGAAGTGTCCGCTGCTTTGGCCGCAGAGAATATTCTGCTGCTCAATGCGACTGCCATTGGAGACTCCTTGCGCAATGAAGATTGCCAAACAAATCTGTTTCATATAGCGGCCAGCCGGGCCATGCTGACCGATGCTCTGGCACAGCATCTTAAGGAACGGAACTGGCAGGAGATTATCGTGCTTCAGGGTCCGCTGGCTGAGGACGTGGAGAGCGTGGCCGCGTTTACGCGCTCAGCCGACCTGTTCGGCCTGGAGATTGTCGATGCGCGACTCTTCGTGCTGGGAAACGATCCGCGGGCACGGGAGATGAACGATCTTGATTTTCTGACCGGCTCCGAAGATTACGACGCTGTGTTCGTCGCGGACGTACACGGCGAGTTCGCCCTGAGTGTGCCGCATCGCACCCGCAAGCCGGCACCGGTCGTCGGCGCCTCCGGTCTGGTGCCGCGCATCTGGCATTGGTCCTACACCCGCCACGGCGCACCGCAGGTGCATGGCCGCTTCGAGCGCCTGCACAGCCGCCGGATGGGCGAGGCGGATTGGGGTGCCTGGGTCTCTATGAAGGCGATCGGCGAGGCGGTCGCCCGTACCAAATCGCGAAACGTCGCCGACATCCGCGATTACTTCCGCAGTGAGAAGATGCGTGTCGACGGCTCCAAAGGCCCGGGCATGAGCTTCCGCATCTGGAACAACCAGCTGCGCCAGCCGATCATGCTAGCAACCCAGGACTGGGTCAGTGCCCGCGCCCCCATCGAGGGCTTCAAACATCGCACCAACGACCTTGATACCTTGGGTCAGAGCGAGCGCGAAATGGCTTGCGGATTTTGACGGTCACCTCCAAGAACGCTAATAGCTGAGACGACAATCGCATCCGAGGGGGAGGATAACCGATAATGCGAGCCGATCATGCGGTCACGGCACTCGTCGCCCTGAGCCGGCGCGAGGTGATCAAATTCTTGCAGCAAAAGGGCAGACTGTTTTCCGCCTTCGTCCGTCCGGCGCTATGGTTGTTTGTCTTCGCGCTCGGATTTCGGAACACCTTTGGTATCGATGCCGGCGATCCCTACCCGCAGCAGAATGTCGTCTACGAATACTACATCCTGCCGGGCCTCGCCTGCATGGTGCTATTATTCAGCGGCATGCAGTCGTCGCTGTCGATGGTTTACGACCGCGAGATGGGCATGATGCGGCTCTTGCTCACCGCACCGCTACCGCGTTGGTACCTGCTCACGGCCAAGCTGCTTTCGGGCACTTTTCTATCTGTGATACAGGCGTATGCCTTCTTGCTGATCTGCCTGCCGTTCGACATGTTTACCGGCCTGCAAGTGGCGTTTGTCGATCCCTTGGGCTGGCTTTATGCGCTACCGGCATTGATCCTCACCGGCATGATGCTGGGTGCGCTCGGGCTGTTGCTCTCTGTGCATATCAAGCAGCTAGAAAACTTCGCCGGAACGATGAATTTCGTCATCTTCCCGATGTTCTTTATTTCACCTGCCCTGTTCCCGCTATGGCGACTGTTGGAGAACGGTGCCGATGTGGTTTGGTGGGTCGCCCAGTTCAATCCCTTCACCTATGGCGTACAGCTGGTGCGCTATGCCGGAGAAGGCCAGTTCTACGGCCTTGGCGCGCTCGTGGTTTGTGCCTGCACGGTGGCCTTCCTGATCGGCGCCATTTACGGCTACGACCCCCAGCGCGGCTTCGTGCGGCGTAGCCCGCAGACGGCCTAAGGCAATCCGGGAGACTCCCATGGATATTAAACCTGCCTTCACCGATCTCGTAGGTGACACGCCTATGTTACGCCTCAAGCGCGCCTCCGAACTCACCGGCTGCGAGATATATGGCAAATGTGAATTCCTGAACCCCGGTCAGTCGGTGAAGGATCGCGCGGCGCTGTTCATCGTGCGCGATGCGGAGAAGCGTGGTGTGCTCAAGCCTGGCGGCACCATCGTAGAGGGCACCGCAGGTAACACAGGGATAGGGTTAGCGCTGGTCGGCAACGCGCTCGGCTATCGATCTGTCATCGTCATGCCTGAGACCCAGAGCCAGGAAAAGAAGGACATGTTGCGCATGTGTGGCGCCGACCTTCGCCTGGTTCCCGCCGTGCCCTATTCGGACCCCAATAACTACGTCAAATATTCTGGCCGCCTGGCGGACGAGATCGCGGCCACGGAACCGGCCGGGGCGATCTGGGCCAATCAGTTCGACAATGTCGCCAACCGCCAGGCACATATCGACGGCACCGGGCCCGAGATTTGGCGTCAAACCAACGGCAAAGTCGACGGCTTCACCTGCGCCGTCGGCACCGGCGGCACGCTGGCCGGTACCGCTATCGCACTGAAAGAGCGCAACCGCGAGATTCAAGTCTGGGCTTCGGATCCCCTCGGCGCCAAGATCTACGAGCTCTACAAGCCGGGCGCACCGGTCGTCGAGGGCAACTCGGTCACCGAGGGTATCGGGCAGGGCCGCATCACGGCAAACCTCGAAGGCGCACCCGTCGACGATGCGCAGCAGGTCACCGATACGGAAGCGCTGACGGAGATATTTGCCATGATCAAAGGCGAAGGACTGGTGCTCGGCGGCTCCACGGGCATCAACATCGCGGGCGCCATCAAGATGGCTAAGGCCATGGGGTCCGGACACACCATCGTCACCGTGCTTTGCGATTACGGTGATCGCTATGCCAGCAGCCTCTTCAACCCGGACTTCCTGCGCTCAAAGGATCTGCCAGTGCCCGACTGGATGGCATAGCGCGGTGACCGAGCTGGTCTTCCGTGACGACGCCTATGCTCAGCGCTGCAAAGCCCGCGTGACGGGCGTCGACAAGCGCAGCATTCGGCTCGACCGTACTGTCTTCTACGCCCGCGGCGGCGGCCAGCCGGGCGATATTGGGTGGTTGGAAGGCACCGACGGCAGCCGCGTCGGGATCGGCGATACGATCAAGGATGGCGATGACGTCCTCCATATCCCCACCGAGAGTGCCAGCCTCCCCACCGCAGGTGATGCCGTGACCGCGATTATCGATTGGCCGCGGCGCTATCGCCTCATGCGCTCGCACAGCGCGCTGCATCTATTGTCGTCGCTGGTCGACGGTGCCGTGACCGGCGGTAGCGTCGGCCTTGAGAAGAGCCGTCTTGATTTCGATCTACCGGATATCTCGCTCGACAAGAAAGCACTGACCGAAGCTCTTAACCGCCTCGTTGCCGGGGACCACCAGGTCAGCGCATGCTGGATCAGTGATGCCGAGCTGGACGCCCAACCTGAATTGATCAAGACCATGTCGGTAGCACCGCCGCGCGGCGCCGGGAGAGTGCGCCTGATCGAGGTCGCCGGCATAGATATACAAGCCTGCGGCGGAACCCATATTTCCCGTACCGTCGAGATCGGGCATCTACGCATCGGCAAGATCGAGAACAAGGGCCGCCATAACCGTCGCATCAATCTAGTGCTGATGGACAAAAACAATAGGAAAGCAACTATGACCTACGTGAATCCAGATGCACTCGTCTCCACAGAATGGCTGGCGGCGCATCTTGATGGACCAGACGTGTGCGTGGTCGACGGTTCGTGGCACATGCCACAGCTTGAGCGCGACCCGCGCTCAGAATATGACGCGCGACATATTCCGGACGCCGTCTTCTTCGATATCGATGAGATTGCCGATACCGACCCGGGCCTACCACATATGTTGCCTAACCCTGCCAAATTCGCCAGCCGCATGCGCGCACTCGGTCTTGGCGACGGCACGCGGGTCATTGTCTATGACACCACCGGCATGGGCAGCGCGGCACGCGTCTGGTGGACCTTTCGTGTTTTCGGTCATGACGATGTTGCGGTGCTCGACGGCGGCTTGCCCAAGTGGTTAGACGAAGGACGACCCATCAATGACCAAAGGGTTTTCCCGCAGGAGCGGCGCTTGACCGCCCGGCGCAACGGGCTCTTGGTGCGCGATATCGACCAGGTCCTGAGCAATGTGAAGAGCCAGCGTGAACAGGTGCTCGATGCCCGTAGCGCCGGACGCTTCGCGGCGACCGAGCCAGAGCCCCGGGCGGGACTGCGTGGCGGCCGTATTCCGGGCTCGTTCAACCTGCCATTCCCCGAGCTTTACGAGCCCGAGAACAAGACTATGAAGCCGGCCGACGAGTTGCGGGCGCTTTATGACAAAAGCGGCATCAACTGCGACGGCCCCATTGTCACAAGCTGCGGCAGCGGTGTCACAGCCTGCATTCTAGCGCTTGGGCTCTACCTCATCGGCAAGACCGACGTGGCAGTCTATGACGGCTCGTGGACCGAATGGGGCGGTTGCGAAGACACACCCATCGACCAAGGCTAAGGGAGGCAGGGCATGGCTATGAATCCTGGCACAATCGCATCCGACAGCGAGCGTGTGATGCTGACGATCTTTCTCAAGCATACGCAGCATCTCACCCTCGACGAGATGGGTGCGAACTTGCGCAAGAACGGCTTCTTTAAGAACTTTCCGCCCGAGGGCGTGGAGGTGCGCAGCTGGTACCAGCTCATGAGCTTCGGCCACGTCGTGACCCTGATGGTGCCGCCGGCCAAGGTGCGCGAGGTTAACCGCGCGCTCGAATCTGGTAGCTACACCACATTTAAGAGTGAGGTCTATGCGGGCTACGACTTCTGGCCCGTGATCCAAGCCATCAAGGCCCAGGAGGCCGAAGGTTAAGATGAAGAAGGACACGGTTCTGATCGGCGCCGGACGGACGCCCGAGGAGAACCACGGGGTGGTCAACCCGCCCGTCTATCACGCTTCGACCATCACCTATCCAAGCCTAGCGGCTCTCGAAGAGACCTCACGCAAGCGCTTCGACGCTGGCGTGACCTATTATGGGCGCTACGGTACGCCGACCCATTTCTCGCTCGAACGGGCAGTAGCGGCGGTCGAGGGCGGCGACCGTGCCGTGCTCTGCGGCTCAGGTAAGGCGGCGCTGGTGGCGGCACTGACCGCTTTCGTAAAGCGCCACGACCATCTCCTCATGGTGGACACCGCCTATGCCCCGACACGCACCTTTTGCGACGGTTTCCTCGCCCGCTTCGGCGTCGAGACAACTTATTACGATCCATT
Source organism: Alphaproteobacteria bacterium (assembly GCA_030739735.1). Classification (NCBI taxonomy): domain Bacteria; kingdom Pseudomonadati; phylum Pseudomonadota; class Alphaproteobacteria; species Alphaproteobacteria bacterium. The sequence goes on from JASLYQ010000024.1 coordinate 11,963, forward strand.
GATCGGCGCCGGCATCGGCGAGCTGATCCGCCCCGAGACAAAACTGGTTTTTATCGAATCACCAGGCTCAGAGACCTTCGAAGTGCAGGACCTCCCTGCCATCGCCAAGGCAGCGCACGCTAAGGGCTGCATCGTGATGTGCGATAACACCTGGGCGAGCCCGCTTTATTGCGATCCCTTTGCGCTCGGCGCTGATGTCTCTATTCAGGCCGCAACCAAATATATCGCCGGCCATTCCGATGCCATGCTCGGGGTAATCACTACCAGGGCGGAGCAGCATCGCGTTGTGCGAGCCGCCGCATATGACCTCGGTGCCTCGGCGGGTCCGGACGACGTCTACTTGGCCCTGCGTGGCATGCGCACCTTGCGCGTTCGGCTCGAGCGCCACTGGAAGACCGGGCTGGCACTGGCCGAATGGCTAAAAGCCCGGCCTGAGGTGACGCGCGTCATGCATCCGGCCTTGCCGAACGATCCAGGGCACGCGCTCTGGCAGCGGGACTTCAGCGGCGCCAGCGGACTTTTCGGCTTAGTGCTCAAGCCGGGACCGAAGAAGGCGCTGGCGGCTATGCTCGACGGCATGTGTCTATTCGCCATGGGCTATTCCTGGGGCGGCTACGAGAGCCTGATCGTGCCCACCCACCCAGCAGCCCATCGCACGGCGTCCGCGTGGAGCGACGAAGGTCAGAACCTTCGCATCCATGCTGGACTTGAGGACGTCGAAGATCTCATCGCCGACCTCGAAGCCAGCCTCGTGCGCTACGACGCAGCACGCTAAGGGCACTTGCGTCATGCGGCCGGGTCTGTTCCCCTGTTCGACATGATATGGAACCGCAAGGTTAGGCCCATGTGGGCAGAAGGCGGCTAATGGCGCTCCCGGCACTGGCACTGGGTCGGCCGGAGACAGCGAATGCGCCGGGCGTCGGCCTGACCCGCTGGCAGGTCGGCAGCGCCGCCACAGCGACGGCGTTCACGGGCGACGGCGAGCACGCCGCTTTCGGTTTTGTCGACGGCAGCGTGCGCCTGGTAATGCTCAACAGCTACGACACGCGGCGCATGATCGGTGAACCCATTCACAACGGCGCGGTACGCATGCTGACCCCCGGTGACGGCGGCGAGGTGGCAAGCCTCGGCGCCGACGGCCGCGCCGTGATGATCGATGGCGGCGGCTTCGCGGCCGAGCTTTACGAGCCTCGTGCCGAAGGCCAGGGCGCCCTAGCCCTCGACGGCGCTGCCGGCCGTTTTGCAGTAGCGACGTCCACAGGCACCTGGCTGCTCGATGCCACCGGCCGCGAGATTGCACAGTTCCAGGGCCATACGGTCTCCGCCTTGGCGCTGTCTCCGGATGCGCAAACCATTGCCATCGGCGAGGTTAACTCTGTGCTGCTTTGGCGACCGCGAAGCTATCTCTCGACGCAGCGTCTCTATTGCTCTGCTGTGCATGATCTCATCTGGTCAACTGACGGCAGCCGCCTTGCGGCGCGCAGCGAAGCCACCACCACCTGCTGGCAATTTGCCGGCCAAGGGAATTTTGTCGAGATGACTTTGCTGGGCCGTGCCGCAAGGCTCTCCTGGAGCAACAGCGGCAAGTATCTTATCGGTAACGGCGAGACCGGTCTACTCTGTTGGCAATCAGATGATAAGCCCAACAGTCTTTGCTGGAAGGCCCCGGCGCGACTGGCACCGATGAGCGGGAGTCAGGTGAGTGCGCTAGCCTGTCATCCGTATCACGCGTTAGTCGCGGTAGCCTATGACAACGGCTGCGTGCTTCTGGCAGAGCTTCGGGACGGCGGTGGGCGCATGGTGCGCCATGCCAGTGGCACCACAACCCGGGCGCTCGCCTGGTCACCGGACGGAACTAGATTGGCGGCAGCCGGCGAGAAAGATGTCGCTATATTCGATTTTCGCGAGCTGGAAGAAGGCTGGTCGTGAGGTGTCTGGCTATCGTCGTGCTTATCCTCCTGGCAACCCCTGCCAGCGCCGAGGAACCAGTATTCCTCAGCGATGAGCTTTGGATCGAGACCGGCGAGACGCGCCTCCATTTTAAGATCGAGCTAGCTGAAGGTGAGCGGCAGATGGCGCGCGGCCTGATGTTCCGCACTGAGCTAGCCGACAATGCCGGAATGCTGTTCGACTTCGGCCGCACGGGCCCTATCGCCATGTGGATGAAGAACACGCTAATCCCGCTCGACATGCTGTTTGTCGATGAATACGGCGTCATTACCCATATCGCGCGCTGGACGACGCCATTGTCGCTGGAGACCATAAGCTCGAAAGGGCCCGCGCGCGCAGTCATCGAGATCAAAGGTGGCATGACGGAGCGCTTCGGCATCATGCCGGGCGATATCGTCATCCACCGCACCTTCGAACCCTGATCCCGTGGGCAGACAGCGCAAGCTTCGCATGCGGATTCTTTTCGGCCCCGAGATTGCGGTCGGGCCCGGTAAGGTCGCGCTGCTCAAGGCAATTGGCAAGACCGGCTCGATATCGGCCGCGGCGCGCGAACTCGGCATGTCGTACCGCCGCGCCTGGCTGCTTTGTGACACCATGAACCGCTGCTTTCGCTCCCCCGTGGTCGAGGCCAATCCCGGCGGGCGCGGTGGCGGCGGAGCGAAGGTGACGGCGCTCGGTGACGAGGTGCTGGCACGCTACGACGCCATGGAACGCACCGCGATCGAGAGTGTAAGCGAGCAAATCAGAAACTTTTCAACGCTTCTTTCGGACGATCCGCCGACCACCGACGATGAGGAGCGTAATGCTTGACAACAAGCGTTATATTTTTCTATATATATCGATCACTATATTCGAGGATATACAACAGCCTTCAAACGTCAGGTCGCGGCCGGAGTTATCTGATGTGTCGTTCCTTGATCCCCCTTGACCGTACACCCTTCCGCTTAATCGGCGGAAGGGTGTGTTTCTTTTTGTGTCTCCTCGGCTGGATTTCCCCCGTTTGGGCGGAGCAGGTGCTTGTTTTCGCCGCCGCCAGCACGCGCGACGCGGTGTTAGAGGCTATAGAGGTGCATGACGGCAACGTGGTCGCCTCCTTTGCGGCAAGCTCTACCCTGGCACGGCAGATCGAGAACGGTGCACCAGCGGCCCTGTTCCTGTCCGCCAACGACGCCTGGATGAACCGCCTCGATTCCCTCGACCTTCTAGAGATGGGCTCGCGACACAACTGGCTCGGCAACCGCCTAGCGTTGCTAGCCTCACCTGACACCGAACCGCCAGTGGGCGCCATTGCACCCGGCTTCCCACTCGCTGACTGGCTCGGCGACGGCAGGCTCGGCCTGGCGGACCCTGACCATGTGCCAGCCGGGCGATATGCCCGCGCCGCACTCGAAAGCCTGGGGATATGGCAGGCTATCGCGCCAAGGAGCGTGCGCGCGCCCAATGTGCGTGCGGCCCTGGCCCTAATAGAGCGCGGCGAGACACCGCTTGGAATTGTCTATGAGAGCGATGCCCGCGTCTGTGCCACCTGCCGCCTTGTCGCGGTCCTTCCCGCTGACAGTCACGCGCCCATCCGTTATCCCCTGGCGCTCATCAAGGGACAGGCGAGCGAGGCGGCACGCGCCTTCCATGCCTTTCTCTTGACCAAGGCAGCCGCCGAAATTTTCGAAAGCTACGGCTTCGTAGTGCATTGACAGGCATGCTCAGCCCTGAGGAATGGCAGGCCATACGGCTCAGCCTGCAGGTGGCGTTCTTGAGCGTCAGCGTCAGCCTGCCGTTGGGTATTCTGTTTGCCTGGGTGCTGGCCCGGCAGCGCTTCCCCGGCAAGACCCTGCTTGACGGCATCATCCATTTGCCGTTGGTTCTGCCGCCGGTTGTCGTAGGCTATGCGCTATTGGTGCTGTTCGGCCGCAACGGTGCGCTCGGCGCACCGCTTCACGACTGGTTCGGCGTGACGATTGCCTTCACCTGGCAGGGCGCTGCCGTAGCCGCCGCCGTCATGGGCTTCCCGCTCATGGTCCGCGCCATTCGCCTGTCGCTCGAAAGTATGGACCGCGGCCTAGAGGAAGCCGCGCGCACCCTGGGCGCCGGACGCGTCGCGGTCTTCCGCACAGTCACCCTGCCGCTTATCGCACCGGGCGTGCTGACTGGCGTGATCCTCGCCTTTGCCCGCAGCTTGGGCGAGTTTGGCGCCACCATCACCTTCGTGTCCAACATTCCCGGCGAGACCCGCACCCTACCCATCGCCCTTTACACCTACACCCAGGTGCCTGGAGGCGATGCGCAGGCGCTGCGCCTAGCGGCAATCGCCGTGGTCTTGGCTCTGGTGGCTCTTCTGGGCTCGGAGATTCTCGCGCGGCGGATGCGCGCGCATATCGGAAACTGACATATGCTTGCGCTCGACATCAGCCATCGCCTTGGCAACTTCACGCTCGACGCCACACTATCGGTTACCGAGCCCGGTATAATGGCCTTGTTTGGCCGCTCTGGCTCCGGAAAGAGCACGCTACTCAACAGCATTGCCGGATTGCGGCGCCCTGACGCCGGACGCATTGTAGTAGATGGCCGAGTTTTGTTCGACTCCGAGATGAACGTCAATGTTTCGCCAGAGCGCCGGCGTCTAGGTTATGTCTTCCAGGATGCGCGACTATTTCCCCACCTTAGCGTGCGCGGCAATCTCGATTATGGCTTGCGGCGTGTATCGCCGGCGCGTCGCCACGTCGCCTACGATCAGGTTGTAGCATTGCTTGACCTCGAGCCGCTGCTCGAGCGTCGCCCGGCGAAGCTCTCGGGTGGCGAAAAGCAGCGCATCGCCATCGGCCGCGCCTTATTGGCGAGCCCGGGATTGCTGTTAATGGACGAGCCGCTGGCCTCGCTCGATGCGGCACGCAAGGCGGAGATTTTACCCTTCGTCGAACGCCTGCATGGCGAGTTCGGAACGCCTATCGTCTATGTCAGCCATGCTATAGGCGAAGTCCTCCAGCTGGCCGATACCATCGCCGTGATGGAGGCGGGCCGCGTGCGGGCCTATGGCGATGTCGAAACCATCACCAGCCGGCCAGACCTCGCCGATGCGGGCTTTGGCGATGTTGGCACGGTTATAGCCGCCCGTATCGTTGGCCACGATACCGACAACGGCATCAGCGAGCTGGAAACCGGCGCCGGCAATTTGCTTATCGGCCGCCTCGATGCACCCGTGGGCGCAGCTGTGCGCCTGCGCCTGCGGGCCCGCGACGTGGCGCTGGCCCTGGACGCACCCGAGCGCATGAGCGTGCTCAATGTTTTTGACGGTGCTATCGTCGCCATCGAACCCCGCGCCGAAGGCGTTGTCGACGTAGCCGTCGAAATCGCGCCAGGCATGCGACTCTGGTCCGAGGTTACGCGCCTTGCCCTTGCCAATCTCGGACTCACGCCCGGCACCCATGTCCACACTCTGATCAAAAGCGTCGCCATCGAGCGCTACCCAAGGAGCTAGCTGTCGGATAAGTTGGGCGCCGTATCCAACGGAGGGTTTCTCGTGTCCGAATTGCCGGCGCCGCGCACGGGTGGCGAAATCCTAATCGATGCGTTGCGACAGCATGATGTAGACCATGTCTTCGGCGTGCCAGGCGAAAGCTATCTGGCGGCGCTCGATGCGCTCTATGGCGCCCGCAACCAGATTCGCATGATTACCTGCCGCCAGGAAGGCGGCGCAGGCTTCATGGCCGAGGCCTATGGCAAGCTCACCGGCAAGCCTGGCATCTGCTTCGTTACACGCGGGCCCGGGGCCTGCAATGCGTCGATCGGCGTGCACGCGGCGATGCAGGATTCAACGCCGATGCTGCTGTTTATCGGCCAGGTGGCGCGCGAGGTCATGGGCCGCGAGGGCTTTCAGGAGATCGACTTTCGGCAAATGTTCGCGCCACCGATCTCCAAGCTGGCGTTGCAAATCGACGATGCCGCGCGCATTCCTGAGATCGTCCACTACGCTTTTCGTACCGCCACCTCTGGCCGTGCAGGCCCCGTGGTCATCGCCCTGCCCGAGGACATGCTGACTGATACCGTGCAGGTAGCGGACGGTCTCCCGGCGACGCCGGTACACGCCTATCCCTCGCCGACGGCGATGGCGGCGCTGCGTGAAAAGCTTGCCATCGCCGAGCGGCCCCTGATGATCCTCGGCGGCGGCGGCTGGCATGGCGCAACCGCCAATATCGCTGCCTTTGCCGAGGCTAATGGCCTGCCGGTCGCCGTCTCGTTCCGCCGCCAGGACCTGTTCGACAATACCAATCCACTCTATGCCGGCGACCTTTCGACCAGCGTCGACCCCAAGCTTATAGCCCGGGTCAGAGAAGCCGACCTCTTGCTGGCGGTCGGCGCGCGCCTTGGCGAAATGACGACGCGCGATTACACCGCCATCAAACAGCCAGTACCGCTACAGACCCTGGTCCACGTCTATCCGGAGGCGGAGGAACTAGGTCACGTCTACCAGCCCGATATTGCAGTGGTCGCCGGCATGGCAGAGTTCGCACATGCGGCGCGCACCATGGACCCGGTGGGTGGAGCCCGCTGGCGCGACTGGGCCAAAGCCGCACACGCTGATCACGAGGCCAACCGCGAGCCCGATACCCTGCCAGGCGAGGTCGACATGGCAGCTATCATGGCGCATCTCGGCAACGTCATGCCGGACGATACGGTGATCACCATCGATGCCGGTAATTTCTCGGGCTGGCCGCAACGCTTCTGGCGCTTCCGCCGCCATGCTAGCGAGCTGGCTCCAACGCTCGGCGCCATGGGCTACAGCGTGCCGGCGGCTGTGGCCGCAGCCGTCGCTGCACCCGAACGTGAGGTGATAGGCTTCGTCGGCGACGGCGGCTTCCTGATGAGTGGCCAGGAGCTGGCCACCGCCGTGCATCACAAGGCACGCCCCATCATTATACTGATCAACAACGGCGTCTACGGTACCATCCGCATGCATCAGGAGCGCAACTACCCGGACAGACCCATCGCCACAGATCTCACCAATCCGAATTTTGCCGCCCTCGCCCGAGCCTACGGCGCCCATGGCGATGTGGTAGAGCGAACGGCCGATTTTGCTCCGGCTCTCGCGCGGGCCCGTGGCTCCGGCACGGCGGCGGTGATCGAGGTGCGGCTCGAGCCTGAGGTGATCACGACACGCACGACATTGTCCTCCATCCGCAACGCGGCGCGGGAACGCACCAACACATAGCAGGCGAGGCCCATGGCAGATCCACGTCCACGCCGACACTATCAGGGCCCCGCGGGTACTTGCTGACCCTCGCTGCGATAGCGCCGATCGTGGTTCTACCGAAATTGGTGATGGGCTGGTCGAAGCAGCTTGGCCCCGGTGTCGAGCGCGGCCTAAACTACACTGTCAATATTAGCTCGGTGGCTGGGCTCTGTCCCTTACACGCGCCACCCTATAGCAGCATCAAGGGCGGCATATATATGATGTCGCATAAAATGCGTGTCGAGTTGGCTGGCACGAACGTGCGCATGACTGAGATTTTTCCGACCGCATGCACACACCGTTCTTCAACACCAACTGGCGAGATCAGAAGCGGGCGCGCTCCTTCACCGAAGGCCAAGAACTGCTCAAGATAAATGATATTGTAGACGCGGCAGGCTAACCATCTGCCCGCGCAACAAACCGCGCCCTTAGCGTGAGAGCTTGATCAGATGCCGGTCTCGTCAAAACGGCGCACGAGGGGAGGCCCGGAAAGCATGCCGACGATCTTGTCGACAACACCGGTCTCGGTGCGCCAGCCCATATATTTGCCGTGGTCGTTAGCGCTCTCCCATCGCTCTATCAGCACGACCTCGTCCGGCGATTCCATATTGCGCAGAGTCTCGATGCTAATGCAGCCGGCATAGGCGCGCGTATCGGCCAGAATACTTTTGAAAAAACCCAGCAACTCATCGCCCCCACCGGGTTTTGCCTTCGTCTCGAGAATGACCGTAACCGCCATGTCTTTATCTCCCTAGAACCGAATTTAGCGGGCACAAACATAGCAACAAGACGAAAAGAACGTAAGGTCAGTGCCGCTGTCGTCTAGCGCATTTGTGATGCAACCTTATACTGCGCGCGACACCATCGAGGAAACTGGGAATGAAAATCACCACCGTCGAGGCCATACCACTACGCTACCCCTTCCACCACGGCGGCCCACCCTCTGGCTGGGGCGGAGAAGCTTGGACAGAAATGACCACCTTGCTGGTCAAAGTCGAAACCGACGAGGGAATTACCGGCTGGGGCGAGGCCTTCGGATATAATGCCATTCCCGCGACCAAGGCGGCACTGGAAACTATGGTTATACCGACCGTCGTAGGGCGCGATGCGTTGCGCATCAGCGAACTTATGCGCGAGCTGCAGCTTTCCCTGCACCTGTTCGGCCGCTATGGGGTTCCCATTTTTGCACTATCGGGCCTCGACATAGCGCTCTGGGACATTGCCGGCAAGGCGACAGGCGTTCCCCTGCACCAACTCATAGGGGGCATCGCACGCGAGACTGTACCAACTTATGCCAGCCTACTGAAATACCAAGACACCGGTATTACCTCAGAGCTCTGTAGTGAAGCGTTGGACAAGGGTTACCGTTTAATCAAGTTGCACGAGAGCACAGTATCCGAGGTCGCCGCCGCACGCCAGACGGTGGGAGAGAAAATCCCCATTATGCTCGACGTGAACTGCGTCTGGAGCCCAAAGGAAGGTCGGCTGATGGCAGAGGCGCTGTTTGAATACGATCTGCATTGGCTGGAGGAGCCAATCTGGCCGCCAGAGAACTTCGATGGCCTCGCCGCGCTTCGCGCCGAAAGCGGCATCCGCATCGCGGCCGGCGAGAACGCTTGCACCGCCTGGCAGTTTCAGGCCATGTTCGAAGCTGGTGCGGTCGATTTTGCCCAGCCCAGCGTGACCAAGGTTGGCGGTATCAGCGAATTTCTCAAGGTAGTCACCCTCGCCGAGATAGCGAATGTCACAGTGGCGCCGCACTCACCCTATTTTGGCCCGGGTTTTCTCGCCACCCTGCAGTTACTCTCGACGCTCCCCAGCATCGAGGCTATCGAGCGTTTCTATGTCAACCTCGACGAGGACCTCTACGCTGGTGCGCTCGCTCCCACCGGCGGCGCTATCACGGTCCCCACCGGCCCCGGCCTAGGCCTCGAACCAGACCCAAACTTCATCGAGAAGTATCGGGAGTAGCGGCGCCCAGAAGAGTCAGGAATCTCTCCGCGTCATGCAGCTGCACCTTTAGTGCGGCAAGGCGCGCTTCAGCTTCAGCGTCCCTCCCCCATTTCTCGGCCTGATAGGCCTCGTCGAGCTGGCTGGCTACGGCGACGGCGGCGGCGTTGCAGTGGCCGCTGGCGAGCGCTAGGGCCAAAATCAGTGAGCCCGAGGCGTGGGTGGCAGCATGTAGACCGGCCAGGGCGAAGGAATCGTGTTCCGCCACGACAGCGCGCAGCTTGGCAAGCACCTGGGGGTCTTGGGTAACGGGCAGGACCCCGTTGGTCACCGCCAGCGGCGCATCGAAGCGGCGTGCCGCCCAGTCCAGCACAGGGTGCCAGATCTCTTTCTGGCGGCGGGCCAGCTCTTGCGGGTGTTCGATCCGATAACATAGGAGATCGGCGCCGCCATAGTCGGCGACTTCGTCGATCACTACCTCGCGTTGGGTCACGACCCAGTCGAGGGCCATGCTAGCGAGGCGCATGAGCGGCATGCTCTCGGGCTCAACGTTCTCACTTTGGGCGTTCCATTCATCGGCGATCGCTTCCGCCAGGACCCGTTTCGGCAGCACCAGAGTCATGTGAGCGGGTGTGCACAGGGGCTTGCCGTCTAAGGTGACGCCATAGCCATCTCCGCAGTCAGATACCGCAGCGATGTCGTAAACACGCTTCACTGCATCTTCGCGACCAGCCCCGCAAGTTCGTCAAACGCATCGAGCACGACGGTCGCGCCCGCATCGTACAAGTCCGCCGCATCGTGATAACCCCAAGCGACGCCGACAGCGGCAACACTGGCAGCGCGCGCCATAGTCATGTCGAAGGTGGTGTCGCCAACCATCACTGTGGTCTCTGGCACCGCGCCGGCCGCAAACATGGCTTGCTCAACCATCGCCGGGTGCGGTTTGCTAGGCGCGTCGTCAGCGGTCTGCAGAACCGTAAAGCGATCATGCAAGCCGAACCGCTCCAAGATCGAGTCGAGGCCGCGGCGCGACTTGCCTGTCGCCATACCCAGGATATAGCCGTTCGCTTTCAGGTTATCGATTGCCGCCAGCGCACCATCGAAAAGCTCGCCTTGCGGCTCGCCGGCAAGACGCCGCGCGAGATGGGCGTCCTTGTAGGCTTCTGCCAACCGGCGACACTCGATAGCCTCCGCCTGCGGTAGCAATTTCGCCATCGCTGCCGGCAACGACAGGCCGACAACGCGCCGCACTGCAGCATTTTCTGGCGGGGCCAAGCTGCACGCAACGAAAGCATCGGCCATGGCCGCAACGATAGCGGCTTGACTGTCGACCAGGGTGCCGTCGCAGTCGAGTAGCACCAGGCGCACGAGTTCGCTCATGCGGCAGCCTCGTCGAAGCCAAGCGCGGCAAAGGTCTTGACCATATGCGCCGGTAAAGGCGCGGTTAGGCGCAGGTTACCGCTATCACGAGACAGCACAAGCTCGCGGGCGTGCAGGTGCAGTTGCTTGTGCCGGGGACCACCATATTTTCGGTCGCCGAGGATCGGCGCGCCGATCAGCGCACAATGAACACGCAATTGATGGGTGCGCCCGGTCAGCGGCGACAACACCAGCCAGGCCCTGCCCTCGGTCGCAGAGACAGTCCGATAATGGGTCACGGCGGGACGCCCGGTGGCATCCTCTTCGACACGCTCAGTCCCCTTCGTGAGCGGGCGATCTATCTCGCCAGCAGCCGAACGCGGGACGCCAGCCACGACCGCCCAATAGGTCTTGGCCACTTCGCCGTCGCGAAATAGGCGGGTTAGGTCGCGGGCAGCGTGGCGATGGCGAGCCAGAAGCAGCACGCCGCTGGTCTCCTTGTCGAGTCGGTGCACGAGGCGCGGCGGCTCCTCGGCGTCGAAGCGCAACGCCTCGGATAGCGCATCGAGATGACGACGCTGGCCGCTACCACCCTGCACCGCAAGTCCAGCCGGCTTGTTCAGTGCCAGCATGTTGTTATCGCGATACAGTACGCGCGCGCGCAGATCATCGCGCGTTGCCGCATCAACCGGCGGCGCCTTGCCCTGTGTTGGAGCCGGCCCGCCCACCGGCGGCACGCGCACTATTTGTCCGGCAAGCAAGCGCATGTTCGCTTTAGCCCTATGCCCATCGACCCGTACCTGACCGGTGCGCAACAGCTTCTGTAACCGACTGTGGGTTACGCTCGGATAATAGCGGGAAAACCAACGATCCAAGCGCAGTGAATCGTCGTCTCCCACAACTTTTACCGTCGTTACACCGCCCATCCGATAATCCCGCGCACCAACGACATTCCAAAGACTAGTCCGGCAATACAAAGCACCACAGAGGCCACGATGTAGCCCATGGCGGGCAACGTCGCGTCACGCTGTACCAGTTCCACGACATCGAGCGAGAAAGTGGAGAAGGTGGTGAATGAACCGAGCACGCCAACCACAAGCATAGCCCTCAATTCTGGGCTCGGCGACCAGACCAGGGCCCCAAGCTCGACAAGCACACCCACGGCCAGCGAGCCCAGCACGTTTACCACCAGCGTGCCGATGGGGAAACCGTACCCCAGCCAATGGCCGATGCCGTTTACAACCAGATAGCGCCCGACCGCACCGATGGCACCACCCGCAGCAACAACCAGAACCGTGTTCATGTTCCGCCCCCTCCTTCGCTGGCCAGACGCTCACGTAACTCGGCCCAATAGGCAAGACGCTTGCTAACTTCGTGCTCGAAACCGCGCTCGACCGGGCGGTAGAACTGCTGGCGTGGCATATCATCAGGGAAATAGGATTGGCCCGAAAAACCCTCATCGCTGTCATGGTCGTAGGCGTAGCCGGCACCATAGCCGAGATCGCGCATCAGGCTGGTGGGCGCGTTGAGGATGTGTTTCGGTGGCATCAGCGAGCCGGACTCCTTGGCAGCCCCAGAGGCCGCTACCATGGCGCGATAAACGGCGTTGGACTTGGGCGCAATAGCCAGATAGATCACGGCCTGGGCGATGGCCAGTTCCCCTTCCGGCGAGCCGACGAAATGATAGGCATCCTTGGCCGCCAGCACCTGCGCCAGAGCCTGGGGATCCGCGAGCCCGATATCCTCCGAGGCGAAGCGCACCAAACGGCGGATAATATAGAGCGGGTCCTCACCGCCCGCTAGCATGCGTGCCAACCAATAGAGGGCTGCATCGACGTCCGAGCCCCGCAGGCTTTTGTGCAGGGCGCTGACAAGATTGTAGTGACCTTCCTGCGCCTTGTCGTAGACCGGCGCCCGCTTCTGCACGACGCGGCTAAGCACCGCTACGTCAAGAGGGTTCTCCGGCATCACCTGGGAGACCGCCTCAAACATATTGAGCAGTGCCCGACCATCACCGTCGGCCATGCCCAACAATGCGGTACGCGCATCGTCAGTGAGCGGTAAGGGGGCTCCTAGAACGGCTTCAGCGCGAACCAACAGCGCCTCCAGCGCAGCTTGGTCCAGGCGGTTGAATACCAATACCTGGCAGCGCGACAACAGCGCTGCATTAAGCTCGAATGACGGGTTCTCCGTGGTGGCGCCGACCAACACCACAGTGCCCACCTCGACGGTAGGCAGAAAGGCATCCTGCTGAGCGCGATTGAAGCGGTGTACCTCGTCCACAAAGAGCAGCGTACCGCGACCTTCGCGATGGCGCGCCTTGGCGGCGGCGAAAACCTTACGCAGATCAGCCATCCCAGAGAAAACTGCCGACAGGGACTCAAACTCCAGGTCGCAGGCATCGGCCAGCAAATTGGCGATGGTCGTCTTACCGCAGCCAGGCGGGCCCCAGAGAACGATTGAAGCGAGCCGTTGCGCCGCCACCATGCGCGCCAACGGTGCCTCGGGCACCAGCAGGTGGTCCTGGCCCAGCACCTCGTCGAGGCTTTGTGGACGCAAACGGTCGGCAAGGGGCCGCGGTGCCGCATCCTCCAATCCCGCCGCTTCAAACAGGGTTGCCATCACCCAGACACGGTCACGCGTAGCACCTCGCCTTTGCGACGAATGGCGACGGTCCATTCATTGCGTGCACGCCCGAGCACCTCGGCGAGCGTCTCGGTGAGATCTATATCGACGCCAGCAACGGTTAACACCACATCGCCCACCCTGAGTCCGATGCGCGCAGCCGGACCGTGCTCGATCTTGAGCACCAGCACCCCCATGGCATCCCGCGCCAGACCAAGCTCATCGGCAAGCGCTGGTGACAAATTGGCTACCGTCGCGCCAGCGAACGGATGGCGGCCCGTAAGGCGACGCACGTCAGCAGGTGGATCCTGCGGCGGCCGTATGAGCACCACACTCACATCGCGCCTGCCGCCGCCGTCAAGCACGCCGAACACGGCTTTGTCACCTATGCCGCGGGTGCGCAAACGAAAATCGAAGCCGTCCCGATCGAAGATATCGCGGCCATCCACGGCCACCAGCACATCGCCAACGCGCAATCCTGCCGCTCTCGCGGGACCCGAGGGGTGTAAGCCCTTGACCAGCACGCCGATCGGTCGCTCGAGGCCGAGCGACTGGGCAATATCGGCAGTGACCGACTGCAATGAGATGCCAACCCAGGGCCGCACAGCACGCCCGCCCGCCACCATCTCGGCAACCACTATCCTCACCAGATTGGCGGGAATGGCAAAGCCGATGCCGATCGAGCCGCCGCCGCGCGAGATGATGGCAGTATTCACGCCGATCAGGCGGCCGTCGAGAGTGACCAGTGCGCCACCAGAGTTGCCCGGGTTGATGGCCGCGTCGGTCTGGATGAAGGCAGCGCCGCTCAATCCCGCCGCCCTCGTGCGCGTTTGAGCCGAGACGATACCGCTGGTCACTGTCTGGCCAACACCAAAGGGATTGCCGACGGCAAGCACGATGTCGCCGACCTCTATCTGGTCGGAATCGCCGAATTCGATGAAGGGCAGCGGTCTATCGCCGCCATCGATGCGCATTACCGCAAGGTCGCTCGATTCATCGCTGCCAATGAGCTCCGCTACCATTTCGCGGCGGTCGGCGAGCACCACCACGACCTCGTCCGCATCCTGCACCACATGGTGGTTGGTAACGATGACCCCGTCGGCGCTGACGATGACGCCCGAACCGAGCGAGTTCTCGATACGCTCGCGTGACATGTCCGGAAAGACGCGGCCGAAGAACTGCTCAAAGAAGGGGTCGCCGGCAAACGGGCTCTGGAAGCGCGAGGCAACAATGCGGCGAGCATAAATGTTGACTACGGCCGGCGAGACTGCCCGCACCACAGGCGCGTAGGAAAGCTGCAACTCCGCAACATCGCGCGGCACCACCTGCTCGGTCGCGAACCCAGCAGCGGGAAGGACGAGAAACAGAACGAGGTATCGCAGAAAGGTCATAACCCAATTCTAGCGTGTTTCCGCTCGACACAGGGAGCACCAAGTCGTGCCCTGCCGGCGACGCAAAAAAGGGCGTCCCATAATGGAGCCGCCCTCGTTGTTCGTGATCCCGAAAATGTCGCTCAGGCGACTGCGGCCTGGGCCTCTTCCTCATCGATGTCTTCGCGCTCAGGCACGGGGCCGGAATCCTGACCCTTAGCGTCAGGGTCGCGGTCGACCAGTTCTATGACCGCCATGGGCGCCGAGTCGCCGTAGCGAAACCCCGCCCGCACAATACGAGTATAGCCCCCGGAGCGCCCCTCGTAGCGCTCGCGTAAGGTGGTAAAGAGCTTCCCCACCAGCGCGACATCGCCCCCAAGCTTGGCGAGAGCCTGGCGCCGGGCGTGCAGGCTATTGCGCTTGCCAAGCGTGATCAGGCGATCGACGAATGGCCGCAAATCCTTGGCCTTAGGCAAGGTCGTGGTGATTTGTTCGTGCTTGATCAGCGCCGCCGCCATGTTCGAGAACATGGCCTTGCGGTGCGAGCCGGTGCGGTTCAGCTTGCGGCCCCTCAAACGATGACGCATCGGTTTCTCCCTAGAACGGCTCCTCGAGTCGCTTGGCCATATCTTCGATATTCTCCGGTGGCCAATCCGGTATCTGCATGCCGAGATGCAGCCCCATATGCGCCAACACTTCCTTGATCTCGTTCAGGGATTTGCGGCCAAAGTTAGGTGTGCGCAGCATCTCGCCCTCGGTTTTCTGCACAAGATCGCCGATATAGATAATGTTGTCGTTCTTGAGGCAATTAGCCGAGCGCACGGATAGCTCAAGCTCGTCCACTTTGCGCAGCAGGTTAACGTTAAAGGCGGGCTCGAGCACTTCTTCCTTGTCCGCGCTGATACTCGGCTCCTCGAAATTGATAAACAGCTGCATCTGGTCGGTGAGGATGCGCGCCGCTAGCGCCACCGCGTCCTCGGGCGTCACCGTGCCGTCGGTCTCGACCTGCATGGACAGCTTATCGTAGTCGGTGACCTGGCCGACGCGGGTGTTTTCGACCTTGTAGGAAGCCTTGTGCACCGGGCTATAGAGTGCATCCACTGGGATCAAGCCGATGGGCGCGTCGTCCGGTCGGTTCTGGCTTGCCGGCACGTACCCCTTGCCGCTTTCGACGGTCATCTCGAAATGAATGCTGGCGCCCTTGTCCAGGGTACAGATAACCACGTCTGGCGAAAGAATGTCGATGTCGTGGCCGGTCTCGATAGCCGCCGCGGTCACCTGCTTGGGGCCGGTAGCCTCAAGGGTGATGCGCTTCGGCCCATCGCCATGCATCTGCAAAGCCACGGTCTTAATGTTGAGAACGATGTCGGTCACATCCTCCTGCACGCCAGCAATCGATGAGAACTCGTGTAAGACATTATCGATGCGTAAGGACGTGATGGCCGAGCCGCGCAGGCTGGACAGCAGCACACGCCTGAGCGCATTCCCGAGGGTCAGCCCGAAGCCACGTTCGAGGGGCTCGGCCACGATCGTCGCCCGACGACCACGATCGCTTCCGGGCACCACCTCGAGATTGGTGGGCTTGATCAGTTCTTCCCAGTTCTTCTGAATCACACCGTAATCCTTACGCATCGAATGCGTTTCATGATGATCAAATCCATCGAGTCATGCCCCGGCGCAGCCGATCCGCCGGCCCGCACTGTGACTTTAACTATTCGCGGCGGGCGAACCCGGCCGCTGCCTTCTCAAGCGCACAAGGCCCTATACGCGCCGCCGCTTAGGTGGCCGGCAACCGTTATGCGGGATCGGTGTCACGTCGCGGATCGCAGTGATGGTGAAGCCCACCGTCTGCAACGCGCGTAGCGCCGATTCGCGGCCCGATCCCGGCCCGCGCACTTCGACCTCTAGGGTTTTCATGCCGTGCTCTGCGGCCTTGCGACCGGCCTCCTCTGCCGCCATTTGGGCAGCGTAAGGTGTCGACTTGCGCGATCCCTTAAAGCCCTGCGATCCCGCCGACGACCAGGCGATAGTATTGCCCTGAACATCAGTGATGGTGATCAGCGTGTTATTGAACGTTGCGCTGACATGCGCCACGCCAGAAATGATGTTCTTGCGTTCGCGGCGCTTGACGCGATCGCCGGTTTCTCTCGCCATAGCTTATACTTTTTTCTTACCAGTAACCGGACGAGCGCGGCCCTTGCGGGTCCGCGCGTTAGTGTGGGTGCGCTGCCCGCGCACCGGCAGACCGCGCCGGTGGCGGATGCCGCGATAGCAGCCGAGATCCATCAGGCGCTTGATATCCATTGCCGTGGCGCGCCTCAAATCGCCTTCGACCCGGTACTCGCTATCGATGATCTCGCGCACCCGGCCGATCTCGCCCTCGGTTAAATCGTTGACCCGACGACCAGCCGGTAGGCCGGCCTTTTCGCAGATTTCACGCGCCTTTGTCCGGCCTATTCCGAAGACATAGGTCAGGGCTATTTGCACCCGCTTGTTAGTCGGAATGTTGACACCGGCAATACGCGCCACGAACCGATCTCCCTATAAAAAACACGCCGCTGCTGACACCACGGCGCACTCTTGAGAACCGCGGATTATATGAGCAGATAGCCTCAAGTCAATGCCCACCGATATCAGCAAGCCGCTGTTCAATTTCCGCCGTCACCGCGTCGATGATAGCCATGCCGTCGATCGTCGTGAGCAGGCCCTGCTTGTCGTAATAGGGCAGCAGTAGCGCCGTCTCGGCATGATAGGTTTCAAGTCTTTCGCGCACCGTCTTAACATTGTCGTCTTTGCGGCGCTGAAAGCTGCTACCGTCGCAGGAATCACAGATACCCTCAACTTTGGTGGGCTTGGCGCTGTCATTGTAGCCGGCACCGCACTCGGCACAGGAAAACCGTCCGCCGATACGCGCCACCAGCGCGTCGTCGTCAACGCCGAAGGCTATCACCCGGTCAATTTTTATGTCGCGCCTAGCGAGCAACTCGTCCAGCGCCTCAGCCTGAGCCACGGTGCGCGGAAAGCCGTCAAGGATAAAGCCGCTAGCCATGTCTGGCTCACCGAGACGGTCAGCGATGATGCCGATCACCACCTCATCGGGCACCAACTCGCCGGCTTCCATGATCGCCTTAGCGCGCTTGCCCACCTCGGTCTCCGCGGCCACCGCTGCGCGCAGCATGTCGCCAGTGGAGAGATGCACCAAGCCCTGTGAGTCGCGTAGGCGCTCAGCCTGGGTACCTTTGCCGCAGCCGGGTGGGCCGAACAAGATCAGCCTCATCGCCTACGCCCCCGTAGCCGGCTCTTCTGGAGCAGACCCTCATATTGGTGCGCCAGTAGGTGCGACTGCACCTGGGCGACGAAGTCCATGGTCACGTTGACCACAATAAGCAAGCTGGTTCCGCCAAAGTAGAAAGGTACCGCATATTGCGAGATCAAGATTTCCGGAAGGATACAAACCGCAGAAAGATAGATGGCGCCGACCGTGGTCAGGCGCGTCAGCACATAGTCGATATATTCCGTTGTGTTTGCGCCCGGACGAATGCCCAGCAGAAAGCCGCCGTTCTTGCGCAGATTCTCCGCCGTATCCGCCGGGTTGAAAACCACGGCAGTATAGAAGAAGGCGAAGAAGACGATCAGCGAAATATAGAGCAGCAGATAGAGCGGCTGGCCACGCCCAACGTAGCTGGTAACCGCCGTCAGCCACTCCGGGCCCGTGCCCGCAGAAAAGCTCAGCGCCGTGATCGGCAGCAGTAGCAGAGAGCTTGCGAAGATCGGCGGGATGACGCCGGCAGTGTTCAGCTTCAGCGGCAGATGTGAGCTTTCGCCACCGAACATGCGGTTGCCCACCTGACGTTTGGGATATTGCACCACGAGGCGTCGCTGGGCCCGCTCAATGAAAACGATGAAGGCGATCACGGCAACCGCCATGACCATCAGGAAGACAATAAACACAACCGGCAGAGCACCGGTGCGCCCGAGCTCCAAGGTGCTAACGAGCGCGCGAGGCAGCTCCGCCACGATGCCCGCCATGATGATTAGCGAGATACCGTTACCGACGCCGCGCGCCGTGATCTGCTCGCCGAGCCACATCAGAAAGATAGTGCCACAAGTAAGCGTGACAACGGTGGTAAAGCGAAAGCCGAGTCCGGGATCGATTACCGCGCTGCCTTGGTTCGAGGTCATGCCCTCGAGCCCAACCGCGATGCCCATGGCCTGGAGTGCCGCCAGAACGACGGTGCCGTAGCGCGTAAACTGAGTGATCTTGCGCCGTCCCGACTCGCCCTCTTTCTTCCATTGTTCCAAGGTCGGCGAGACCGTGGTCAGCAGCTGGATCATAATCGAGGCCGAGATATACGGCATGATGTTGAGGGCGAAGATAGTCATCCGCCCCAAAGCACCGCCCGCGAACATGTTGAACATGCCAAGGATACCGCCGGCCTGTTGACTGAAGATGTCATCGAGGATGACCGGGTCGACGCCCGGAATCGGAATGTAGGTGCCGAGCCGATAGACTATCAGCGCCCCCACCGTGAACCAGAGGCGTTTCTTAAGTTCGGTCGCTTTGGCAAGAGCGCCAAAATTGAACTGGGCAGCAAGCTGCTCGGCCGCCGATGCCATGGTCTATCCCTCAGGCTCTACGCGGTTTCGCGCGGTCTTGGTCAGGCGCCACCCTCAGCAGCCTTATCGGCGCCAAGGATGGTAATCGTTCCGCCCGCCTTCTCGACCGCAGCCGCCGCGGCTTTCGAGGCACCGGCAACCGTGATCGCAAGCTTGGCCTCGAGCGTGCCATTGCCGAGCAAGCGAATTCCATCCCGGATATGGGTGACGACCCCCGCCAACTTCAAGGCCTCTGCCGTCACCGGCACCTCGGCCTCAAGCTTGCCGGCATCCACAGCCTGCTGCAAGCGGCCGAGATTTACCACCACATAGCGCTTGGCAAAAATGTTGTTAAAACCGCGCTTTGGCAGGCGTCTGTCGAGCGGCATCTGACCGCCCTCAAAGCCCTTGATGGCAACGCCACTGCGTGACTTCTGGCCTTTCATGCCACGGCCGCCAGTATTACCCTTACCCGAGCCGATACCGCGCCCGACGCGGGTCCGCTCACGTCGCGAGCCATCATGGTCCCGGATTTCGTTAAGCTTCATCGTCTTTCCTCCGACGCTCAACCAGCATCCTCGACCCGCACAAAGTGCTGGACCTTGGTGATCATGCCGCGCACAGCCGGCGTATCCTCAAGCTCGCGGGTACGATGCATCTTGTTCAGTCCCAGCCCGACAAGGGTCTGGCGTTGGTCGCGCCGACGTCCAATGGGGCTGCCAACTTGGGTTACTCTCAGGCGCCCTGCGGCGGCCTTCTTCTTTGCTGCCATCTTTGCCCCCTACTCCATCGCCGCCGCCGGCTCAACGTCGTCGCGGCGGCCAACCAGATCGCTCACCTTCTTACCGCGCTTGTTGGCGATCATGCGCGGCGAGCGCATGCGCCCTAAAGCCTCAAAGGTGGCCCGGATCATGTTGTGCGGGTTAGAGGTGCCGATCGACTTGGTCACAACATCCTGTACGCCAAGAGTCTCGAAAACGGCACGCATCGGCCCGCCTGCGATAATGCCAGTACCAGGAGGTGCTGCACGCAACACCACGCGCCCGGCACCGTAGTGGCCCGTGGTATCGTGATGCAGTGTGCGGCCCTCGCGCAGCGGCACGCGGATAAGTTTGCGCTTGGCCTGCTCGGTCGCCTTGCGAATAGCCTCCGGCACTTCGCGGGCCTTGCCGCTGCCGAAGCCAACCCGACCGCGCCCATCACCGACCACCACCAGGGCCGCGAAGCCGAAGCGACGGCCGCCCTTGACCACCTTGGCGACACGATTGATGCTAACCAGCTTGTCGGAAAGGTCGGATTCGGCCTCTTCCTTGCGATTGTAGCGGCGTCTGCCGCGCCGATTCTCGTTTCTCGCCATGCTTAGCTACCGCCTTGCCTAAAACTCGAGACCGCCCTCGCGTGCGGCCTCCGCCAGCGCACGCACGCGCCCGTGATAGATATATCCGCCCCGATCGAAAACCACCTGAGAGATACCTGCTGCCTTAGCGCGCTCCGCGATCAGCGCACCGACCGCTTTCGCTGCCGCAATATTGTCACCGCCCTTGACCGTGCCGCGCAAGTCCTTGTCCAGCGTCGACGCGGCAGCCACCGTGCGGCCCTCTCCATCCTCAATCACCTGGACATAGATATTCTTGCCCGAACGGAACACCGACAGCCGCGGCCGCCCGTCCGCTGCCTTACGGACCTGATAGCGGTTGCGCCGCCGCCGCCGGTCCATCAGTACCCTTGATTTATTCATCGCTCGCGCCCTTACTTCTTCTTACCTTCTTTGCGGCGAACATATTCGTCCGAATAGCGCACGCCCTTGCCGTTAAAAGGCTCGGGCTTGCGCAGCCGCCTAATCTCCGCGGCCATCTCACCAACCCGCTGCTTGTCGATGCCATTCACCGTGATCTCGGTCGGCTGTTCACAGATGATCTTGAGATCGCCCGGGATGGCCAGCTTGATCTCATGGCTATAGCCGAGCTGTAGGCTAAGAAAATCTCCGTCGGCGGCCGCGCGATAACCAACGCCCGTGATGGCCAGTGAACGCGAAAATCCTTCAGACACACCAGTAACCATGTTGTTGACCAACGATCGGGACAGGCCCCACATAGCTCGCGAACGCCGGCCGTTCCCACGCGGAGAGACGCGGATGCCGGCATCCTCGTGGGCAACTTCAACCTCGTCGGCAAGCGTTCGAGAAAGCTCGCCCAGCTTGCCTTTGACGGTCACCATCTGCCCGGCTACCGCTACTTCGACGCCATCGGGAATGGCAACCGGATGTTTACCAATACGAGACACGGCACGCTCCTAAAATACTTCGCATAGCACTTCGCCACCAACATTAGCGTCGCGGGCCTCGTTGTCGGACATCACGCCGCGCGGCGTCGACAGGATCGATATGCCGAGCCCGTTATAGAACCGCGGCAAATCCTTGACCGCCGAATAGACCCGCCGGCCCGGCTTGGACACGCGGCTAATCTCCTGAATAACCGGCGTGCCTTCATGATACTTGAGATCGATCTCGATATGCGGCTTGGCAGCAACATCGTCGAGGCGACGATAGCCTCGGATATAACCTTCCTTTTCCAGCACTTCGAGCACGTTCGTCCGCAGCCGTGATTCCGGGCAACGCACACTGCGTTTACCCACCATCTGGCCATTGCGGATGCGTGTGAGCATATCGCCGAGGGGATCGCTCATGGTCATCGTCGCGTCCTCCTCACCAACTCGCCTTGACCATTCCGGGAACTTCACCACCCGACGCCAGCTGGCGCAAGGCGATACGAGAGAGCTTGAGCTTGCGGTAATAGCCCCGCGGCCGCCCGGAAAACTCGCAGCGATTACGAATTCTCGTTGCCGACCCGTCGCGCGGCAGCGAAGCCAACGCCAGACGAGCGGCAAACTGTTCTTCCATGGGCGCGGACTTATCCCGCGCCTTGGCTTTCAAGGCCCCGCGCTTGGCGGCATACTTGGAAACCGTCTTGCGCACTTTCTTGTTTCGTTCGATAGCGCTTCGTTTGGCCATTATTCGAACAACCTCCAATCCTCTCCGAGACGATTTAGCCCAGCCATTGAGCTTGAGCGGCAAAGGGCATATCGAAACCCTTCAGCAGAGCCCGCGCTTCGGCGTCGGTCTCGGCGGTAGTAACGATGATGATATCCAGCCCGCGCACCTCATCGACCGTGTCGTAGTCGATCTCTGGAAACACGATCTGCTCCTTCAAGCCCAGAGCGTAGTTTCCGCGGCCATCGAAGCTGTTGGCGGATACACCACGAAAATCGCGCACACGAGGCAGCGCCACGGTAACCAGGCGATCAAGAAACTCGAACATGCGGTCACGGCGTAGTGTCGCTTTACAGCCCACGATCATGCCTTCGCGCAGCTTGAAGTTCGCAATCGACTTCTTGGCCTTGGTAAGAATGGGTTTCTGGCCGGCTATCGCCATCAAATCTGTCTCCGCACCCTTGATCAGCTTGCTATCGCGCGCCGCTTCGCCAACGCCCATGTTGACAACGATCTTGCTGAGGCGCGGGATCTCCATCGGATTGGTGTAGCCGAACTCTTCCTGCAAGGCCGGTCGCACGGTGGTCTGGTAGTGCTCTTGCAATCGGGTCATGACCGCCTCCTCAGCGATCCACAATTTCGCCAGAACGCTTGGCGAAACGGACCTTGCGGCCATCCTCGATGGTGCGGTAGCCAATTCGTGTCGGCTTACCGTCCTTCGGATCGGCGATGGCCAGATTGGAGATGTGCAACGTCGCTTCCTTCTCCATGATTCCGCCCGGCGATATCTGGCTCGGCCGGGTGTGCCGCTTGATGATGTTGACACCGCGCACCAGAACCCGACGGTCCTTGCGATGCACCGCAATCACCTCGCCACTCTTGCCCTTCTCGCGTCCAGCAAGAACGACCACGGTGTCACCCTTCTTGATTTTGAACTTGGCCGCCATCAGAGGACCTCCGGAGCGAGCGAGACGATGCGCATAAACTGCTTGCTCCTAAGCTCGCGCGTCACCGGCCCAAAAATACGTGTGCCGATGGGCTCACCCTCATGGCTGATCAGCACCGCGGCATTGTTGTCAAAACGAATAGCGCTGCCGTCAGGGCGACGAATCTCCTTTGCCGTGCGAACGATGACCGCACGGTGGATATCGCCCTTCTTAACCCGGCCACGGGGGATCGCCTCCTTGACCGAGACGACGATGACATCGCCGACCGAAGCAGTCCTGCGGCCCGTTCCACCCAGCACCTTGATGCACTGCACCCGGCGGGCGCCAGAGTTGTCGGCGACGTCCAGGTTGGTTTGCATCTGAATCATGGCGACTCTTTCTCTTGATCCGATTCGTACGTCGGAAGGTCAGGCAGCGGGCTCAGGTGCCCTCAGCCACAACCTCCCAGGTCTTGCGCTTGGAGATCGGCCGACATTCGCGAATGCGCACCTGATCACCAGCCTTGTGCTGGTTCTCGGGATCGTGCACCGCCAAGGTCTTCGATCGCCGCACGAACTTCTTGTACATTGGATGCTTGAAGCGGCGCTCGACGCGGACCACCAGCGTCTTATCGCCGGAATCGCTGACCACTGTGCCCTGAAGCGTACGTTTTGCCATCTTTGCTAAGCCTCGCTTGCGGCAGCGCGCTCGCGCTCGCCGAGAATGCTACGGATGCGCGCGATATCACGACGCACCTGACGCACCCGCGCCGTGTTCTCGAGCTGGCCAGTGGCCCGCTGGAAGCGCAGGTTGAACTGCTCCTTTTTCAGCTCAACAAGCTGACCGGACAGCTCGTCTTCCGACTTGGCACGCATTTCCATTACACTCATTGTTTGTCCTCAGCGCCGACGCGACTCACGAAACGTGTGCGCATTGGAAGCTTCGCCGCCCCCAGTTCGAAGGCCATGCGAGCGAGCTCTGGCGGCACGCCGTCCAGCTCAAACATGATGCGGCCTGGCTTCACACGCGCCATCCAGAACTCGGGCGTACCCTTGCCCTTACCCATCCGAACCTCGGTAGGCTTCTTGCTGACCGGCACATCGGGAAAGATACGGACCCACATGCGTCCAGCACGCTTGATATGGCGGGTAATGGCGCGGCGCGCGGCCTCGATTTGGCGCGCAGTCACACGCGCCGGCTCTACCGCCTTAAGACCGTAAACGCCGAAATTCAGCGACGTCCCGCCTTTGGCGAGGCCGTGCAGACGCCCTTTTTGGGCCTTGCGGTATTTAGTTCTCTTGGGGCTCAGCATCACACTCGTCCTTGTTCGTCTTCCTCAACCTCAAGCCTGTGCGCCTTGGGCCTCGGCGCGGCGGCGATCCTCGGCCATGGGGTCGTTCTCCATGATGTCGCCCTTGAACACCCAGACCTTGACACCGCACGTGCCATAGGCTGTGAGCGCCGTGGCGGTGCCGTAATCGACGTCCGCGCGCAAAGTATGCAGGGGTACACGGCCCTCGCGATACCACTCTGTGCGCGCTATCTCGGCACCGCCGAGACGGCCGCCGCAATTGATGCGGATACCGAGCGCGCCAAGGCGCATCGCTGACTGCACCGCCCGCTTCATAGCGCGTCGAAAAGCCACGCGTCGCTCAAGTTGCTGGGCAATATTGTCGGCTACCAAACAGGCGTCGATCTCGGGTTTGCGGATCTCGACGATGTTGATGTGAACCTCGCTATCAGTCAGCTTGGAGACGTCCTGGCGAAGTTTCTCGATGTCCGCACCCTTCTTGCCGATGACGACGCCGGGCCGCGCCGTGTGGATGGTCACACGCGCCTTCTTGGCCGGGCGTTCAATGACCACGCGCGCCACACCGGCCTGGCTCAGCCGCTTGGTCAGGTACTCGCGGATGCGCAGATCTTCGTGCAATAGCTCACCGTAGCTCTCGTCCGCGTACCAGCGCGAATCCCAGGTCCGGTTAATACCCAACCGAAGGCCGATTGGATTGACTTTCTGACCCATGATCAGTCCTCTTCGTGCTCGCGGACAACCACCGTCAGGCGGCTGAAGGGCTTGACAATCCTGCCCATGCGTCCGCGCGCACGCGGACGCCAGCGGCGCATGGTCATCGACTTCCCGACATAGGCCTCGGCCACATAGAGCCGGTCTACATCAAGATCGTGATTGTTCTCGGCATTAGCGATCGCCGACTGCAATACCTTGCGCACGTCGTCGGCAATGCGGCGACGCGAAAAGGCCAGGGTGGCAAGTGCGCTTTCGGCGGATTCTCCACGAATGCTCTGAGCCACTAGGTTCAGTTTTTGCGGGCTGGTACGCAGCATGCGCGCCATCGCCATCGCTTCGTTTTCCGCTAGGCGGCGGGGTACGCTTTTCTTGCCCATAGCTTACGTTCTCCGCGCCTTCTTGTCGCCGGCGTGGCCGTAATAGGTGCGCGTCGGAGAAAACTCGCCGAGCTTGTGCCCAACCATGTTCTCGCTAACCAGCACCGGGATGAACTTGTGGCCGTTGTGGACGTCAAAGGTCAGGCCGACGAACTGGGGAACGATCGTCGAGCGCCGCGACCAAGTTCTGATCGCGCCCTTGCGTCCATCGCCATGGGCATCTTCTGCCTTTTTCAGCAGGTAGCCGTCGACAAACGGCCCCTTCCATACCGAGCGTGCCATTGTGTCTGCCTAACGCCTCTTCTTGGCACGGTGCCGACTACGTAGGATCAGCTTGTCGGACCGCTTGTTGTTGCGCGTGCGCTTGCCCTTGGTCGGCACGCCCCACGGGGTCACCGGATGACGGCCGCCCGAGGTACGGCCCTCGCCACCACCGTGGGGATGATCGACCGGGTTCATGACAACGCCGCGCACCGTCGGTCGCCGCCCCAGCCAGCGCTTGCGCCCGGCCTTACCCATATTGATGTTCTGATTGTCCGGATTGGACACGGCACCAACTGTGGCCATGCACTCGCCGCGCACCATGCGCTGCTCACCGGACGACAACCGCAGCAGAGCGTAGCCCGCGTCCTTGCCGATGAGCTGAGCGTAATTGCCGGCGGCACGCGCGAGCTGGCCGCCTTTGCCGGACTTCATTTCAATATTGTGGATGATCGTACCGACCGGCATGTTGCGCATTGGCATGGCATTACCGGGCTTGATATCAGTACGGTCCGCCGCCACCACGACATCGCCAGGATCCATCCGCTGCGGCGCCAGGATATAAGCGATCTCACCATCCTCATAGCGCAACAGGGCGATAAAAGCACTGCGGTTGGGATCGTACTCCAGACGCTCCACGGTCGCCGGCACGTCGAACTTGCGACGCTTAAAATCGATGGTGCGGTAGAGCCGCTTGTGGCCACCACCGCGGTGGCGCACGGTCTGGCGGCCCTGGTTGTTGCGCCCGCCCTTCTTGGTCAAGCCCTTGGTCAGCGCCTTGGCCGGCCTACCTTTGTGCAGGTGGGAACGGTCCACCAGCACGAGTTGCCGCTGCGATGGGGTCGTCGGGCGAAAGGTTTTCAAAGCCATAACAACGTGCCTCGCTCTAAACGCCAGCCGTGTAGTCCAAGCTCTGCCCTTCGGCCAGCCTTACCACAGCCTTCTTGATATCGGGCCGTCGACCGGGTCGGCCGCGGAAGCGCTTAACCTTGCCCTTGACGGTAATAGTGTTTATGCCCGTGACCTTGACGCCGAACAGGGTCTCCACGGCGGCGCGGATCTGCGGCTTGGTAGCGTCCTTGGCGACACGGAAGGCGAACTGGTTATGCTCGCTGAGCTCCGTTGCCTTCTCGGTGATCACTGGACTGAGAATGATGTCGCAGGCGCGTTCGGGGGTCATGACAGGCGTGTCTCCAGCGCTTCAACCCCGGCCTTGGTCAGCACCAGGGTATCAGCGCGCAGAATGTCGTAAACGTTGGCCCCCTGACTAGGCAGCACGTCGAGACCGGGAATGTTTGCCGCGGCGCGCAGGAAGTTGTCGTCAACCTCGCCACCGTCGATGATCAGAGCACGGCCCCAATCGAGTGAAGCGAGGCGCTTGACCAGGGCCGCCGTCTTGGGCTCGTCAAGCGCGGCAGCGTCGATCACCACCAGCTTGCCCTCGGCCTGCTTGGAGGACAGGGCGGATTTCAGACCCAGCCGCCGCACCTTCTTTGGCAGGGTGTAGCCATGGTCGCGCAGCAGCGGGCCAAAGGCGCGGCCGCCGCCAACAAAGATACCGGACTTGCGCGAACCGTGGCGGGCGCCGCCGGTACCCTTCTGGCGGTACGCCTTGGCGCCGGTCGCGGTGATCTCGCCCCGGGTCTTAGTCTTGTGTGTGCCAGCGCGACGTCCGGCAAGCTGCCAAAGCACCACACGCTGCATAATATCGGGCCGCACTACGATGCCAAAAATTCCATCAGCGAGCTGGATCTCGCCGGCGCGCTCGTTGTCGAGTGAAATGATGTCGCACTGCACGGCGCTTAGTCCTTCTTCTCGTCTTTGGTCTCGAGCGCCTCGGCCTCGGGGAGGATCTCGCTCTCCGCCTCGGCCGGCTCCGGTGTTGCCTCTTCCACCGCCACAGCCCACAAAGCGGCGGGTAGCGGCGCACCCTCTGGTAGTCCCTTCTTCTTAGCGTCGACTACCCGCACAAAGCCTCCTTTGGGGCCAGGCACGCCACCCATGACCATAATCAGGCCACGGTCGTCATCGCTGCCAACCACATAAAGGTTCTGCTCTGTCACCCGCGCTACGCCCATCTGGCCGGCCATTTTTTTGCCCTTAAAGACCCGGCCAGGATCCTGGCACTGGCCGGTCGACCCCAATGAGCGGTGCGATACAGAGACGCCATGGCTCGCGCGCAGGCCTGCGAAATTGTGCCGCTTCATGGCGCCGGCGAAGCCCTTGCCGATCGAGGTGCCTATAACATCAACGAACTGGCCCTCAATGAAATGTGACGGCAACAGAGTGCTGCCGACGTCGATCATGCAATCCTCGCTAACACGGAACTCTGCTAGCCGCTTCTTCGGCTCGACCTGAGCCTTGGCAAAATGCCCGCGCATCGCCTTCGAGATATTTTTCGCCTTGGCCTGGACAGCGCCAAGCTGCACAGCACGATAGCCGTCGCGCTCTGGCGTCTTTTGCGCCACCACCTGGCAGTCCTCGACCGCCAGCACGGTCACCGGAAGATGGCGCCCATCCTCCAGATATATGCGGGTCATGCCCATCTTTCGTGCCAGAAGTCCAGTGCGCATGGTCTTCTCCCCCGCCTACGCCTAGAGCTTGATCTCGACGTCGACGCCCGCAGCGAGGTCGAGCTTCATCAGCGCGTCCACGGTCTGCGGCGTCGGGTCGACAATATCGAGTAGCCGCTTATGCGTGCGGATTTCGAACTGCTCACGTGACTTCTTATCGATATGCGGCGAACGCAGTACCGTGAAGCGCTCGATATGCGTCGGGAGTGGGATCGGCCCACGCACATTCGCACCGGTTCGCTTGGCGGTATTAACAATCTCAAGCGTCGATTGGTCGAGCACACGATGATCAAACGCCTTCAGGCGAATGCGAATATTTTGATTGTCCATACCGCTACTCTTTTGCCTGACTTGCCCGTCCTACGCCGCGCCCGTACTTATTCTGAGACGTCGGCGACGACACCGGCGCCGACGGTGCGTCCGCCTTCGCGGATGGCAAAGCGCAGGCCCTGGTCCATGGCGATCGGCGAAATCAGCTCGACATTCATGGTCACGTTGTCGCCAGGCATCACCATCTCCGTACCCTCCGGCAGATGCACCATCCCCGTCACGTCCGTCGTGCGGAAATAGAACTGCGGCCGATAGTTCGTGAAGAACGGCGTGTGGCGCCCACCCTCGTCCTTTGTCAAAATATATGCCTCCGCCTTGAACTTG